>JAIXSD010000437.1 GCA_027484885.1 Rubrivivax sp. | reverse complement strand
GCCTGGCCGTGCCGGCCACGCTGCGCTTCATGGAGCATATGGGCAGCGAAGTCTTTGTACACCTGTCCATCGGCGACCAAGCGCTGACCGCGCGCGTGCCGGCCGACCAGCTCAACGGCTTGGCCGACAAGCAACGCGGCGACAGCCACCTCTTTCATCTGCAGATGGCCTGCGCCCACCTGTTCGACGCCGACACCGGCGCGAACCTGCTGCTGTGAAGCCCGCCCTGTTGCAACGGCGAACGGTGCTGGCCGCCGGCATGGCCGGGGCCGCCAGCAGCCTGCTGCCCGGCTGCTCGCCCAGCGGGCCGGACGACAGCGCCGGCACAGGCACATCGACCGTGCTGCGCTTCGCCTGGTGGGGCGGCGCCAGCCGGCATGAGGCCACGCTCAAGGCCGTGGCTGCCTTCGAAGCCGCGCACCCGGGCGTCAAGATCAAGTGCGAGTACATGGGTTTCAACGGCTATCTGGAGCGCCTGACGACCCAGATCGCCGGTGGCTCCGAGCCCGATCTCATGCAGATCAACTGGGCCTGGTTGGCCATGTTCTCCAAGCGCGGCAACGGCTTTGCCGACTTGCTTCAGCAGCGCCAGCACCTGGCCCTGGACGAATTCGAGGCCGAAGACGTGCAGACCGGCATGGTGGCCGGCCACCTGAACGCCTTGCCGGTCAGCTACAGCGCCCGCGTGCTGCTCTGGAACCAGGCGGCCTTTGATCGCGCCAATATGGCTTTGCCCAAGACCTGGGACGAGCTCTTCGCCGCCGGCGCCTTGATGCGCACCCGCCTGGGGCCGCAGGCCTACCCGCTGGACGGCGAGCTCTACGACATGATGCTGCTGTCGCAAAGCTATGTGCAGCAAAAGCATGGCACGCCCTATGTCGACCCGGCTTCGCCGCGCGTGGCCATGGATTTCGCCGCCGCGCTGGACTGGGTGCGCACCTACCGCCGCCTGGTGGACGGCCATGTCGCCACGCCGCTGAAGCTGCGCGCCAGCCTGGGCGGCGCCGACAAGGCCACCGAGCAGCAGCAGGACTGGGTGGTCGGCAACTGGGCCGGCAACTACACCTGGGATTCGGTCATCGGCCTGCGCGCCGCCACCCTGGACAAGAAGCAGCGACTGGTGCTGGGCGACTACCCGACCCTGCCCGGCGCCAAGAACAGCGGCATGTTCGGCCGCCCGACCGTGATGCTGGCCGTGAGCCGCAACAGCAAGAACGCCGCGCTGGCCGCCGAGCTGCTCAGTTATCTGCTGACCAGCCGCGAGGCGGCGCTGATCCTCGGCCGCACCCGCGGCGTGCCCGTGGCCAAGGCCCAGGTCGAGGTGCTGCTGGCCGCCAAAAAGCTGCCGCCGCTGGAGCTGCAAGCGCATGAGCAGATCCGCCAGCAGCGCGCGGCCGGCCAGATCGCCCTGCCGGCGCCCTTGTTTGAACATGCCCGCCTGCACAAATTCATGCGCGAGGTGTTCGAGACCATCGCCTACGGCAAGACCGGCGACGAAGACGCCGCACGCCGCCTGATCACCGAGGGCAATGCCCTGCTGCAGCGCATCAAGTGACCCCGCCCCTGCCTGGAACGACCCCGATGAAACGCACCGAACGCCAGCTCCACTTCACCGACTGCCCCCAGCTACGCCTGAGCGCCAGCGAGGGCGGCCGCGTCACCCGCCTGACGCCGACCGACATCACCTGCCATCGCAACTACTTCTACCAAAAGTGCTTCACCAACGATGGCCAGCGCCTGATCTTCGGCGCCGAGTTCGGCCCGGGCACGGACTGGAACTACCACCTGCTGGACCTGCAAAGCCAGGTCGCCACCCAGCTCAGCGATGGCGCGGGTGAAAACACCTTCGGCGGCTTCCTCAGCCCCGATGACCGCCACCTCTACTTTGTGCGCGCCGAGCGCCAGCTGATCCGCCTGGACCTGGGCGACCTCAGCGAGGAGGTGGTCTACACCGTGCCCCAGGGCTGGGTGGGCTACGGCACCTGGGTGTCCAACAGCGCCTGCACGCAGATGGTGGGCATCGAGATCCATGCCGACGATTGGTTCCCGCTGTCGGACTGGCAGAAGTTCCACCAGATGTACCACGCGCAGCCGCGCTGCCGCCTCTTCCGCATCGACCTGGCCACCGGCGAGCGCCAGGTGATTCTCGAAAAGAAAGGTTGGCTCGGCCACCCGCAGTACCGCCCCTTTGACGACCACACCGTGGCCTTCTGCCACGAGGGCCCGCACGACCTGATCGACGCTCGCATCTGGTTCATCAATGAAGACGGCAGCGGCCTGCGCTGCGGCCGCACGCATGAGCCGGGCGAGAGCATCACGCACGAGTTCTGGGTGCCCGATGGCTCGTCCATGATGTTTGTCTCCTACCTCGAAGGCCAGACGGACCGCTGGATCTGCTCTCTCGACCCGGTGACGTTGGAAAGCAAACGCCTCAGCGCCATGCCGCCCTGCTCGCACCTGATGAGCAATGGCGACGGCAGCCTGCTGGTGGGCGATGGCAGCGGCACCCCCACCGATGTGGCCAACACGCGCGGCCACAAGATCCAGAACGACCCCTTCCTCCACCTCTTCGACCTGCGCGCCGGCAGCACCCGGCCCATCGCCCGGCACAACAGCTCCTGGCGCGTGCACAAGGGCAACCGCCAGGTCACCCACCCGCACCCCTCGTTCACGCCCGACCAGCGCCAGGTGCTGTTCAGCTCGGACGCCGAGGGCGAGCCGGCGCT
>JAIXSD010000009.1 GCA_027484885.1 Rubrivivax sp. | reverse complement strand
GCGGTCCGCGTGGGCGGCGGCGCCAACCAGCGCCTGGCGCTGTACCACGGCATCCTGATCAAGGAAAACCACATCGCCGCAGCCGGCGGCGTGTCCGAGGCCTTGCGTGCCGCCCAGGCCTTGAACGCGGGCGTTGACATCCAGATCGAGGTGGAATCTCTGGCCGAGCTGCAGGAGGCCCTGGCCGCCGGCGCGGTCAGCGTGCTGCTGGACAACTTCAGCGAGGCCGAGATGATCGAGGCCGTGCGCCTCAATGCCGGCCGTGCCCTGCTGGAGGTCTCGGGCGGCGTGGCCCTGGATCAGCTGCGCTGGATTGCCGCCACCGGCGTGGACCGCATCTCCATCGGCCGCCTGACCAAGGACATCAAGGCCGTGGACTTCTCGATGCGGGTGGACGGCCCGGTCTGAGCGAGCCACAACGGGGCGGTCCGGCCCCGTGTTTTCCCATCCCCCCCGTTTTTGCGGATCCCAGGTTTTTTCCGCTGCGATATTCTTGGCCCACAGACCGCGGCTGTTTTGCCGCACCGACGGGGGCGCGGGACGCAAGCGGGCCCGACACCGTCAGACAGAGAAAGAAGGGCTACGGCATGAAATTCTCGACTTTGGCTTTGGCGGCCACCTTGGCACTCGGCGCGGGCGCCGCGCAGGCAGCCACCTACAACCTCGGTGACATTACCCTCACCGGCGCGCTGCAAAACTCAGCGCCTTTCGCCAACGGCTTCAGCTTCAGCGACACCTGGAACTTCACGCTGAGCAGCAACAGCGATGCGTCGGTGCTGATCAGCGCCAATTTCTCGCGCCCCGAATTTGCCTTCAGCAATTTCCAGGCAACCATCAGCGGCGGTGCCTTCCCCGGCCCCGAGCCCCTGAATCTGACGACGGGCAATTCCTTCCAGATCCTGGAAGGTGCCGGTGATGCCATCGCCGGCAACTACACCATCACGGTCAGCGGCGTCTCCAACCGCGCCAACAGCTTCTACACCTTCGGCATCGACGTGACGCCTGTGCCCGAGCCCAGCAGCTATGCCTTGCTGATGGCCGGCCTCGGGGTGGTGGGCTTCATGGCGCGGCGCAGCCGCAAGCACTGAATCGGTTCGGCTCCAGGTCTGGCCTGTGCCAGCCTGCGGCGAGTGCGCACAGCGAAGAGAAAAAGCGGGCCTGGCCCGCTTTTTTCATGCCCGGCTCGGCCGCATCAGGCGAAGCGGAACACCGCCACCGCCTGCGCCAGCTTTTCGGCGTGGAACTTGAGGCTCTCCGCGGCCGCCGCGGTTTGCTCGACCAGGGCGGCGTTCTGCTGCGTGCCGGCATCGATGCTGGACACCGAGGCATTGATCTGCGAGATGTCCCGGCTCTGGGTTTCGGCCGCCCGGGTGACCTGGGCGATGCGTGCTGAAACCTGGCGCACTTCATCGACGATGCGCTCCATCGAAGCCCCGGCTTCATGGACCAGGCGGTTGCCCAGCTCGACGCGTTCGACCGAGTTGGTGATCATCGATTTGATCTCGCGTGCGGCCTGGGTGCTGCGCTGGGCCAGCTGCCGCACCTCGCTGGCCACCACGGCAAAGCCACGCCCCTGCTCGCCGGCGCGGGCGGCCTCTACTGCGGCATTGAGCGCCAGGATGTTGGTTTGAAAGGCAATGCCATCGATCACGCCGATGATCTCGGCGATCTTGTGGCTGGCGCCGGCGATCTCGTTCATGGTGTGCACGACCTGCTGCACATGCTGGCCACCCAGCTCGGCCACGCTGCGGGCCGAGTCGGCCATCTGGGTGGCCGAGCGCGAATGGTCGGCCGCCTCGCGAATCGAGCCGGTCATCTGCTCCATGGCCGCCGCGGTTTGCTGCAGCGAGGAAGACTGCTGCTCGGTGCGGCCGCTGAGGCTGTGGTTGCCGGCGCTGATCTCCTGTGCCGCCAGGCTCATGCTTTGCACCGCTTGCGCGATGCCCCCAGCCAGTTGCGCCAGCGATTGGCGGGTGTGTTCCAGCTTGTCCATCACGCTGCCCGGCCGGCCCTGCAGCGGCACGCTGAAGTCGCCCGTGGCCAGGGCCTGGCAGACCCGCATCAAGGCCTGGGGTTCGGCCCCCAGCTGGCGGCTGATGCGCCGGGATACCCAGAGGCTGATGCCAATGGAGGCGCTGGCCAGCAGCACGAGGCCGAGGACGATGCCAGTGCGTGAGCGCTCGGCGGCGTGGATGGCGGCCTCGGCCCGCGCGCGCACCTGCTGGGCCTCCTGATTGACCAGCTGGCGTTGCTGCGCGGTCACTTGGTTCAGCGCCAGCTGGGCCGGCCGCACCTTGTCGGCCACCAGGGCCTTGACGTCGTCAAACCGGCCCTCATCAATCATGCCGGGCAGGGGGCTGGTGAGCGTCGCCATGGCCTGTGTGCCGGCCTTGAGCCTAGCCCATTGCGCGGCTTGCTCGGCGGTCCACGGCGTCTGGTCCAGCTCGGCGTTCAGCGCGCTCAGCGCCTCGGCCTGGGTCTTCAGCTCGGCCTGCAGCTGTGCCTGAACCTTGATGTCCTCGTTGAGGGCGAGGTCGCGCACGGTGATGGCGCGGCTCAGGTTGACGGCTTCGAGGCTGGCCACCGAGGCCAGCTTGGCCACCAGATTCTGCGTGGCCGATTGCAGCTGTGCGCTGAGGGCGTGAACCTGCCACAAGGCCAGGCCCGCCAGAGCCGAGAGGCTGAGGATGACCGCAGCAAAGGCCGTCAGCAGCGTGTGTTGGATCGTGATCTCTTTGTTGGTCATGTTGAACTCCCTGGATCCGAACCGGCTGAGGCTGTGTTGCTATTGCAGAAACTGCTTTTTGGCCTCCGCGCTTTGCAGGTAATCCAACACTTTGCGCACCTCGGGCGTGGGGTCGCCGACGGTCACCAGGCCCAGGGGGCGAGAGACGGTGGGCGCTTTGATTTCCTTGATCTTGCCCTTGGCCGATTCGGCGGTGCCCGAGCCGACGTAGCCGAGCGCCCCCTTCTCGCGGGCCACTTCGGACAGCTCGGCGGCGCTGGTGCGCAGCTCCTTGGCTGTGCTGGCAAAGGCCTGGCCGGCCAGCAGCTGCTTCTCGATCACGCCGCGCGTGCCTGAGCCCGGGGCACCGGTCACCACCAGCACTGGCAGATCGGGCCCGCCCACCTCTTTCCAGTTCTGCAGCTTGCCGCTGAGCAGGCCGCGCAGTTGCTCGCGGCTCAGCTCCTTGACCGGGTTGTCGTTGTGCACGATGGGCACGAGCTGATCGGTCAGCAAGGTGTGTAGCTTGAGCCCGGCCGGTGCTGCGCTGGCGCCGGCCTTTTTGGCATCGTCCACGGCCTCGTCCAGCGAGGCAGACACGGCCGCCACCTTGACCTTGCCGTCGAACAGCATCTGCATGCCTTTGCCCGTGCCCACCGACAACATCTTGAGCTCGATGCCCGTGGCCTCACGCAGCTTGGCCTGGCTGGGCTCGACGATGGATTTGGCCACGGTCGATGAACCGGCCACTTCCACCAGCTGCGCTTGGGCGGGCGAGAGCGCGACGAAGAGCGCGGCAAGCAGGGCGGATGCCAGGCGCATGCCCAGCTTGAGTTGGAGTGCAGACAGCATGCAAAGTCCTCAGAGTGGGGCAAACAAAGGGCGCAGGCCTGAGCGGCAGGGTGTGCGCAATGGCACCCTCGCCATGACCTGCGGCCCATTCTTTGGACGCTCTGTGACGCAACCGTGACAGCGGCGGGCGCTGGCCGGTGTTTCTGCGGGTTTGGCGACGCCGGGCGGCGCCGTGTCTCAGGCCAGGCCCTGGTACAGCTCGACCATCTCCAGCGTCAGCTTGTGGCGCGGGTCGAGGTGGATCATGGGCCGCGAGAGCTCGTGGGACTCCTTGACCTTGACGCTGGCGCTCAAGTAGGGCGCCAGCACCGGCAGGCCTTCGTCGATCAAGGCCTGGACGGTGCGCTGCGGCAGGGCGGCGCGAGCCTGGAACTGGTTGACGACGATGCCTTCGACCTGCAGCTCGCGGTTGTGGTCGGCCTGGATTTCCTTGACGTTGTCGAGCAACTCGTAGAGCGCGCGGCGCGAGAACTCGTCGCAGTCGAAGGGGATCAAGCAGCGCTGCGCGGCGATCAGGGCCGAGCGGGTGTAGAAGTTCAGCGAGGGCGGGGTGTCGATCCAGATCTCGTCGTAGTCCTCGCTGAGCTCGGCCAGCGCGTCACGCAGCTTGTAGATCTTGTAGCGGCTCTCCAGCTTGCTGTGCAGCTCGTCGAGCAGGGGGCTGGCGGGCATCAGGTGCAGATGCTCCCAAGGCGTCTCGACGATGAAGTCGCTGGTCTTGGGCGTGCGAACGCTGAACTTCAGCGTGGTCTCGAAAAACTCGGCCGCGCCGGCCGGGGCTTCATCAGCGGCCTCGCCAAGCAGGTAGCGGCTGGAGTTGCCTTGCCGGTCCAGGTCCACCAGCAAGCTGCGTCGGCCCTGGGCCGCGGCAATCGCGGCGAGATTGGCGGTGATGGTCGATTTGCCGACCCCGCCCTTCTGATTGAACACAACACGGCGCATCCCTGACCCCCTGGCTTGTTGCAGACGGGCCTATTGTGCACTGCAGCATTGCGTGTCGCATGCCCCCTGTTTCATGCCGGCTGCAACGCCCATCCCCCCGTGTTCAGGTGGTCTGGCCCCAGGGTGGCCGCTGCAGCAGCCTGTCCACATCGGCTTGTCATACGGCCTGCAGACACTGGCGCGCGTCTTTCTCCTCCACCCTCGCAACGACCCGACAAGGCAGACCCTCATGAACGCAGCGCGCTTCTTCTCTTTCCGCCTCGCCCCTCTGGCGGCTCCTTTGGCTGCCCTGTTGGCGCTGGGCAGCACGCCCGCCCTGGCCCAGCTGAAGATCACCGAAGTCTCGGCCTGGTCCAGCGGCAACTCCGCCTACGGTGCGGACTGGTTCGAGCTGACCAATCTGGGCGCCACCGCCATCAACCTGAGCGGTTGGACCATGGACGACAACTCCAACGGCACGGCCAAGGTGGCCCTGACCGGCATCAGCAGCATCGCCGCGGGCGAGACGGTGATCTTCACCGAGAAGGACGTCACGGCCAGTTTCCTGAGCACCTGGTTCGGCGCCCAGGCGCCGGTGGGCTTGCAGATCGGCTTGTACAAGGGGGCCGGTGTCGGCCTCAGCACCGGCGGTGATGCAGTCAATGTCTTTGACGCCAGCGGCGCGCTGCAGGCCCGTGTGGAGTTTGGCGTGTCCAGCACCGCGGCGCCGCTGCAGACCTTTGACAACGCAGCCGGCCTGAACAACGCCCTGATCAGCCAGCTCAGCGTGGTCGGCGTCAACGGCGCTTTCCTGTCGGCCGATGGCCAGGAAATCGGCTCGCCCGGCCTGATCGCCGCCGCCCCCGTGCCGGAGCCCGAAAGCTATGCCCTGCTGCTGGCCGGCCTGGGCCTGCTGGCTGCCGTGGCGCGCAAGCGTCAGCGTTGAGCTCGCTGTCCCTGCACGCGCCCGACCTGAAACCTATTCCTTGAAGCTGAATATGAAACTCAAACCCTTCGTTCTCGCCCTGCTGGCCGCTGCCAGCGGCCTGGCTCAGGCCGGCGATCGCCTCGATCTCGGCAACTACCAAGTCAAGGCCAGCTATGCCCTGGATCTGCTGGGCGGCAGCAGCGCCAACCAGGTCTCGGGCCTGGAGGCCTCGGCCGTCAGCTACGCCCGCGACCGCGGCACGCTGTTCTACGTCGGCGATGAAGGTACCGGCGTGGTGGAGATCTCGCTGACCGGCCAGACCCTGGGCAAGATGGCTTTCAACTGGAGCGGCACCGGCAGCACCAAGCATGACACGGAAGGCCTGGCCTATCTGGGCGGCGGCGTGCTGGCGCTCAGCGAAGAGCGCTTGCAAGACGTCTACCGTTTCAGCTTTGTCGATGGCGGCAGCGCCGCCCTGAAAAGCAACTTCGTCTCGATTGCCAACAACGCGGTGGGCAACAACGGCATCGAAGGCCTGGCCTACGACGCTCGCAACGGCGGCAGCTTCATCACCGTCAAGCAGCAGTCGCCGCAGAACGTCTTGTCCGGCAGCCTGAGCTTTGCGGCGGCCACCGGCAACCCGCCGTCCAGCTCGGGTGACGGCTCGACCCCGCCCGGCGGCGGCGTGGCGGCGATGAGCGCCTTGTTCGATCCAGCGTCGCTGGGCCTCAGCAGCTTGTCCGATGTGGCCACGCTTTCGGGCGTGGACCATCTGGTCGGCAGCACCGCGGCGGACAACCTGCTGCTGCTGAGCCTGGGCTCGCGCAAGCTGGTCGAGGTGAACCGCCAGGGTCAGGTCTTGAGCAGCCTGGATCTCAGCCAGGTGCTGCCGAACAATGGCATCGAAGGTGTCACCATCGACGAAAAAGGCACCATCTATCTGGTGGCCGAACAAGACCAGACCGGCTCGGCCCTGCCGGGCGCGCAGTCCCAGCTGATCGTGCTTTCGGCGACGGCCCCGGTGCCCGAGCCGTCCAGCTACGCGCTGATGGCGCTCGGCCTGGTGGGTCTGCTGGCTGTCGCCAAGCGCCGTCGCAAGGTCTGAAGACCTGGGGCGCTGAGGACGCCGAAATGAATGAACAAGGGGCTGCGTGAGCAGCCCCTTGTTCATTCCAGGCGGCGTTTGCGCCCCTGTTTTAAATGCGGTAGCCGATCCAGGCCAGGGCGGTGCTGCCGGCGCCGATGAACAGGGCCGCGGCCACCCAAATCGTTCTCAGCACGCGGCGGGGCCGGCGTTCCGACTCGCTCCACACGGGCAAGTCAGGCAGGTCTTCGGCAAATGCCTCGCTGCGGTAGAGAAAACTGGGGGCGGCGGGACCGCTGGTGTTCATGGCTG
>JAIXSD010000358.1 GCA_027484885.1 Rubrivivax sp. | reverse complement strand
CGGTGCCCTGTGGGCGCAGCCGCGCCGCGGTGAGCAGACGCCAGTCTTCGGTGCGCCAAGGAGCGTGCTTGAGCTGAAAAAGGAAACGCCGCGCAAGACTGAGAAGCGCGGCGAGCCTTTGATTATAGGCCGGGCCTGGGGGCGGCCGACCGGGCATTGTTGGCAGGCTTCTCGCTTGGTTGCGCACTGTGGGCGCTCGCGGGTCCGGGCGGAGCTTGGTGCTGAGGTTGACGCTGACGGCGTGGCAGGCGGTCGTGAATTCATCGATCTTGCCCGTCGGTCACGCGAAGCAACGGCCGAAGCTGCGACAATACGCGGTTGTTTGCCCTCACAAGCCCGTCGGCCCTGTGAGGCGCGGCTGCCGCCGAGCAGCCTGCAGCTCTGCCTCTTTTCAGCAATCCCAGGAAAACTCCCGCCATGGCGCAATACGTCTTTTCCATGAACCGCGTCAACAAGACGGTTCCCCCGAAACGCCACATCCTCAAGGACATTTCCCTGTCGTTCTTCCCCGGCGCCAAGATCGGCGTGCTGGGCCTGAACGGTTCTGGCAAATCGACCATCCTGAAGATCATGGCCGGCGTGGACAAGGAGTACGAGGGCGAAGCGATCCCGATGCCCGGCATCAAGATCGGCTACCTGGAGCAGGAGCCCAAGCTCAACCCCGAGCAGACCGTGCGTGAGGCCGTGGAAGAAGGCATTGGCGGCGTGCTGGCCGCCAAGAAGCGCCTGGACGAGGTCTACGCGGCCTATGCCGAAGAAGACGCCGACTTCGACGCCCTGGCCGCCGAGCAGGGCGAGCTGGAAGCCATCATCGCCGCCGCCGGTTCCGAGAACACCGACCTGCAGCTGGAACTGGCCGCTGACGCCCTGAACCTGCCGCCCTGGGACGCCGTCATCGGCGTGCTGTCCGGCGGTGAAAAGCGCCGTGTGGCCCTGTGCCGCCTGCTGCTGTCCAAGCCCGACATGCTGCTGCTGGATGAGCCGACCAACCACTTGGACGCCGAATCGGTCGAGTGGCTGGAGCAGTTCCTGCAACGCTTCCCCGGCACCGTGGTGGCCATCACCCACGATCGCTACTTCCTGGACAACGCCGCCGAGTGGATTCTGGAACTGGACCGCGGCCACGGCATCCCCTGGAAGGGCAATTACTCCGACTGGCTGGACCAGAAGGAACGCCGCCTGGAGCAGGAGCAGAAGAGCGAAGACGCCCGCGCCAAGGCCATGAAGGAAGAACTGAAGTGGGTGCGCTCCAATGCCAAGGGCCGCCAGGCCAAGAGCAAGGCGCGTCTGGCCCGCTTCGAAGAGCTGAGCGACGTCGAATACCAAAAGCGCAACGAGACCAACGAAATCTTCATCCCCGTGGCCGAGCGCCTGGGCAATGAAGTGATCGAGTTCAAGAACGTCTCCAAGAGCTTTGGCGATCGCATGCTGATCGACAACCTGAGCTTCAAGGTGCCGGCCGGCGCCATCGTCGGCATCATCGGCCCCAACGGTGCCGGCAAGTCGACCCTATTCCGCATGATCCAGGGCGTGGAAACGCCGGACAGCGGCGAGGTCTCCATCGGCAAGACCGCCAAGCTGGCCTTTGTGGACCAGAGCCGTCAAAGCCTGGATGCCGAGAAGACCGTCTGGCAAGACGTCTCCGGCGGCCTGGACAACATCACGGTTGGCAAGTTCGTCATGCCCAGCCGTGCCTACATCGGCCGTTTCAACTTCAAGGGCAATGACCAGCAAAAGCTGGTCGGCAGCCTCTCGGGCGGTGAGCGCGGACGCTTGCACCTGGCCAAGACCCTGGCCCAGGGCGGCAATGTGTTGATGCTGGACGAACCGTCGAACGACCTGGACGTCGAAACCCTGCGCGCGCTGGAAGAAGCGCTGCTGGAGTTCGCCGGCTCGGCCATGGTGATCTCCCACGATCGCTGGTTCCTGGACCGCATCTGCACCCACATCCTGGCTTGCGAAGGCGATTCGCAGTGGTTCTTCTTCGACGGCAACTTCCACGAGTACGAAGCCGACAAGAAGAAGCGTCTGGGCGAAGAAGGCGCGCGCCCCAAGCGCATGCGTTTCAAGCCGATCAAGTGATCGCGCAGCGCCAGCTGCAAGTTCCAAAGAAAGAGCGCCTGCGGGCGCTCTTTTCATTGGCGCCGGGCATTCACAGATCTTTACGGCCGGGGCACAGCCGGCTTACGTCGGGGATTGAAGATTCAGTCACCCCAACACCGACGGAGTCCTGTGATGTCCCAACTGAAACTCAAAACCTGGCTGAGCACCGGCATGGTGGTCGCGGCACTGGCATTCAGCGGCGTGGCGGCCCAAGCCCAAGGGCATGGTGGTCCCATGGGCCATCGTGGTGGCCATGGCATGTCGATGATGCCCATGGGCGGCGGTCATATGGAGCACATGCTCGACATGGTCGATGCCTCCGATGCCCAGCGTGCCCAGATCAAGCAGATCATGGATGCCGCCCATGCCGATCTGAAGGCCCAGCATGAAGGCAGCCGCAAGCTGCATGAGCAAAGCATGGCCTTGTTCACCGCGCCCAACATCGACGCTGCCGCCATCGAATCGCTGCGCCAGCAGATGAATGCCCAGCACGAGGCCGCCAGCAAGCGCATGAGCCAGGCCATGGTCGACGCCGCGCGCGTGCTGACGCCCGAGCAGCGCGCCAAGATGGCCGAGCGCATGAAGAAGATGCAGGCCCGCATGGCCAAGCACATGGAGATGCGTGGCGGCAAGCATGGCGGTTGAGGCGACTTGACCCGTGGCCTCCTCGTTTATGCTCAGCCCTCCTGAAGGGCCTGCGGCCTCGCTGCCGTCTCTGCGGCGCGGGCGCCCTGCGGCCCCGGCATTTTCTCTTCACACAAGCACCATGAGCTCCAGACTGCTGCTGATCGACGATGACGCCCGCCTCACCGCCATGCTGGGGGACTACCTCAGCGCGGCCGGTTTCGAGGTGCGAGTGGCCGGCACCTTGGCCGAAGGCCGCGCGGCCCTGGCCGAGCAGGCTTTCGATCTGCTTGTGCTGGACCTGATGCTGCCGGACGGCGACGGCCTGGATTTCTGCCGCGAGCTGCGCGCCGATGCGCTGACGCGCCGCCTGCCGGTGCTGATGCTCTCGGCCCGCGGCGAGCCCATGGATCGCATCCTCGGCCTCGAACTCGGCGCCGACGACTACCTGGCCAAACCTTTCGAGCCGCGCGAGCTGCAAGCCCGCATCAAGGCCTTGTTGCGCCGTGCTGAGCCGGACACGCCGCCCGACGATGTGCTGCGCTTCGGCCGCCTGGAGATTGATCTGGCCGCCCGCATGGCGCGGCTGGATGGCAAGCCCCTCGATTTCACCGGCCACCAGTTCGACTTGCTGGTGGTGCTGGCGCAAAGCCCGGGCCGCGTGCTCTCGCGCGATCAGATCATGGATGCGCTCAAAGGCCATCCGCTCGATGCCTTCGATCGCTCCATCGATGTGCACATCTCGCGCATCCGCGCCTTGATCGAAGACGACCCGAAAACGCCGCGTCGCGTGCTGACTGTGCGTGGCGCTGGCTATGTGTTCGCGCGCAAGCAGGATGCCGACAATGGCCATTGAGTCCGAGTGCTCGCAGCTCGTCCTGGTGTTCGCGCTGGCATGAAGTCGCTTTACCTGCGCATCTACCTGACCCTGGTGGTCATCCTGCTGGCCTTTGCCTTCGGCTCGGCCTGGTTGTTCCAGCGCCATATCGAGCAGGAACGGGGCAATTTTGAAGCCTCGGCCAATGACCGGCTGACGGCCATGGCCGAGCTGATCCACGGTGCGTTGCCGGCCGCCAGCGCGCCGCGCGAGGAGCAGGCCGAGGCCTTGCAGGAGTGGGGGCAGCGCCTGCACGTGGCGATTGCGCTGCTGGACCGTCAGGGTGAGCGCGTGGCTGCGTCCGAGGAGTTTCTGGATCGCGAGGTCTTGCCGGGCCCACCGACCATCCGCGTGCCGCTGGAAGACGGGCGCAGCCTGCTGCTGATGCGCGGCGGCTTCCGCTTCGGCCCCGGTGGGCGCATGGGCCCGGGCCTGGGTGGCGGTGGCGGCATGGGCCCCGAGCGACCCTTCTTCAAACGCAACGAGGGCCCGCCCGCGCCTTGGGGCTTGCCCTTCTTTGGCCCGCGCCCCAATGGCCAGGTTTTGCTGGTCTTGCTGGTGCTGCTGTTTTTCGGCGTGGCCGCGGGGGCCTATCCCGTGGTGCGTCGGCTGACACGCCGCTTGGAGGGCTTGAAAGCTGGCGTGGAGCAATTCGGTGCCGGCCAGCTGGCCCATCGGGTGGACGAAAGCGGCAAGGATGAAGTGGCGGCCCTGGCCAGCAGCTTCAACCGCGCGGCCACGCAAATCGAGAGCTTGCTGCGCGCCCAGCAGTCCTTGCTGGCCAATGCCAGCCACGAGCTGCGCTCGCCCCTGGCCCGCCTCAAGATGGCTTTTGCCATGCTGGACAACGCCGGGCCGGAGCAGCGCGCCCGCCTGCAAACCGAGATCCACACCAACATCTCGGAGCTCGACGCCCTGGTCGAGGAGGTCTTGCTGGCCAGCCGTCTGGATGCGGCGGCACGTGGCGCTGAGCCGATGGCGCAGACGCCGCTGCAGGTCGATTTGATGGGCCTGGCGGCGGAGGAGGCGGCCCGCACCGGCGCCGAGTTCCAGCCTGCCCCGGGCCTGAGCGAGCTGCTGGTGCACGGCGATGAGCGCCTGCTGCGCCGCGCCCTGCGCAATCTGCTGGAAAACGGCAAACGCTATGGCGGCCAGGAGGTCTTGCTGGAACTGGCCCGCGGGGACGCCGGCAATGCGGAGCTGCGCGTGAACGACCGCGGCCCGGGCGTGCCCGAGGCCATGCGCGAGCGCATTTTTGAAGCCTTTTTCCGCCTGCCCGGTCATGCCGAGCAGGCCGGCGGTGTGGGCCTGGGCCTGAGCCTGGTGCGCCAGATCGCGCAGCGCCACCACGGACAGGTGCGCTGCGAAGCGCGGCCCGGCGGCGGCAGCGTGTTCGTCTT
>JAIXSD010000686.1 GCA_027484885.1 Rubrivivax sp. | reverse complement strand
GGCTGCAAGAGCGAGTGGTAGAGCGCGGTGTAGAACACGGTGCGGTCGTCCACGCTGCCGCCTTCGATGCGCACGCTGCTGAGCTCACGCTGCCAGTTGGCCTCGGCCTTGGCGCGCATGGCGTCGAAGCTCAGCGGCTCGCCGCCTGGGGCCAGGCCTTCGGCGCGCAGATTGATACGTGCGCCTTCGGCATCGACATGCGAAATGGCGCTGACCGCCGTCACCGCCGCCTTGCCGCCTTGCAGGTCAAAGCTCAGCCAGGCGCCATGCGGGCGCGCTTCGCCTTGGTGGCTGGGGCCTTTGGCGCCCGGCCAGGCGCCGGCGCCGTCCCAGATGCCATGGGCCACAAAAGGCCGGTCGAAGACCATGCGGAACCAGGTGGTGTACTGAGCGCCGCCGCAAAAGCTCTTGGTCGTGATCTTGCCTTCGATGCTGCGCTGGTCGTCTCCCACGCGCAGCTCGCTGCCGACCACCGAGTGCTTCTCGTTGGCCTGGCCCACATTGACCAGCACATGGCCGGTGGGCACGCCGGCGGCAAAGCTGTAGCGCTCGGCCGCCGCGCGGGTCAGGGCCGTGGCTTCGGCGGTGATGCCGCCATAGCTGGTCAGCTGCACCTTGTAGTAACCGGCCTGCCCCACTTCGCCCGCATGCGTGTACTCGGCCGCGTAGCGCTTGTGGTCGAAGCTGCCGACCTTGGCCGTGTCGAAATCACCGCCCGGGGCGATGCGCCCCGTGACCGGCAACACCGAGAGCTGGCCGCCCTGCTCCCAGCAGCCCGCGCCGGACAGGTAGGAGTGGCCGAAGCCGCGGATGCGCGTGTCGTTGTAGCGCCAGCCGGCGTAATGCTCGCCAGTCGGGCTGACCTGGATCATGCCGAAGGGCGCCGACGCACCGGGGAAGGTGTTGCCGTCGTCCTGGGTGCCGATGAAGGTGTTGACCGGCATGCTGCCCGCGCTGAGCGGGGCCGCCTCGGCCTGCAGCGGCACGGCGGCCGGCAGCAGGCAGAAGCCGGCCAGCAAGCCCAGCAGGCTGCGCATGCGCAACGACCAGGCGTTGCGGCGGACGGCGGCTGAGTACGTCCACTTCATGTCCCCCGGCCGCTCCGCGACCTCCTCCTTGACTTCCGTGGCCGCACCCATCCACCATCCGCCGCGGTCCACCATCTGGCGTTCCGCAAAATCCCCGTTCGTTACAGGCGCCAAGCAGACTGGTGGCGTGCCCCTGCGACGTAAGTAAAGGGGGAGCCCGCGAAGCGGGCGGAGGACATGGAGTCGCAGGGGTGCGCCGCCAGCCTGCGTCTCACGCAGTGGCACCCGAATACACAACCTAGCCAATTGCTTCATTGCAAGCCCCTTGCTCAGCGCGCCTGCACCGGCGCCGACAGGCGCATCGGGTGGGCTTCGGTGTTGAAGGTCACGGCGTCAAAGTCCAGCACCGATTTCGGCGAGAACAGCAGGTAGAAGTACTTGAAGGTCTCGGCGAAGAGGAAGCTCTCCATCGAGTCTTCATGCACCTTGGTGCGCACATCCTTCAGCGCCGCATAGCCCGCTTCCGTGCGGCAGTGGCGCACGAAGTCCTCGAAGAACTCGCGGCCCATGGCGCGGTAGCGGGTGTCACCGGTGAGCTGGTGCAGGTAGTAGGCCGACTCAACGATCTCGGGGCGCAGCGCGTACTCGGGCGACAGCACCTTCATGGTCTTGTAGTCCATGGACTCGGGCTCGATGCCATGCAGGCGCCACATGCGCAGGTTGGATTCCTGCAGCTTGCGGGCGCGCTTGAGATCGCCGCCGATGGCCAGCAGGGCTGGCATGAAGGCGTCCAGCGCGCCGTACTGCGTCTTGGTGCGGCGGCCGGTGTTCATGTCGGCGTGGCCGTACCAGAAGCCGGTTTGGGTCTCGTCGCCCAGCACCTTGTTGACACCGGCGATGCTGTGGTCCCACATGGCCTTGCACTCCTTGTCACCGAACAGGCGCCAGCATTTGTACAGGTACTCGTAGTAGGAATCGATGCCGCCGCCAATGTGGGCGTCGGTGCGCTCCCAGCGGCCGGTCTCGACATTGATGGCCGAGCCGACCACGCCGTCCGGTGAAGCGCGGCGGTAGGTTTCCACCAGGGCGCGCTTGGCTTTCTCAAAGTAGATCGGCTGGCCGGTCAGCTTGCTCAGCATGCCGAACTCGATGATCAGCGTGCCGGTCTCGGCCGGGTTGCTGATCGTGCCGCTGACCTTGCCGCTGCGCAGATTGACATGGGTGTAGGGCAGGCCGGTGGGCGACTCGAACACCGGCAGCAGGCGCCGGCCCAGGTCTTCCGCCTTGGCCAGCAGGCGGGCATCGCCGCTGAGCTGGTAGGCAGACACCAGGCCGCCCAGCAGGCGGATGGTGATCTCGAAGTTCTGCACCGAGAGGTCTTGGTCGAAGTTCAGCTGGCTGGCGATCAGCTCGCGCGCTTCGTCGGACTCTTCCTTCAGTCCCATCACCAGCAAGGTGCTCAGCGCATCGACCGGGGTCATCAGCAGCGAGCTCTTGTACCAGTTGTGGCTGCTCTTGCTCAGCGGCTTGAGGGCGTCCTGGCCCCAGGCGTACTGCTTGTAGCCGCGCCAGGCGTGGCGGGTTTCTTCCTTGACGCGCTGGGCCAGCTGGGCCGATTCGGCCTCGCTGACAGGCTTCAGCGCGGGCAGCGGCGCAGCCTGGGCCATGGAGGCCAGGGCAGCCAGGCACAGGCCGCTGAGCGCGCGGCGCGCCGGAGCCGGGACCAAGGACGAGGACATCGAGGACAAAGAAATCGAAGACAAAGAAATCAAGGGCAAGAATCGGTGACTCATGAGGGAACCTTCTCTTTCACGTGCTGTTCTTGAAGCTGATCGAACAACTGGCCCATGGCCAGCGGGGTCGGTGGGGTGGCGCCCGACTGCAGGCAGGCGGCGGAGCCGGCGGCCAGCGCCGCGTGCAGATGGGCTTGCAAAGGGCGATCAGGGTGGCGGCTGAGGCTGTAGAGCAGGCCGGCGGCGCTGGCATCGCCCGCACCCACCGTGTCCACCACCGCCACGGCCGGCGCCAAGGCGTCCACACGCTCGTCGCCACGGTAGAGGCTGGCACCATGGCCACCGCGGGTCAGCAGGCACAGCGCGCTGGGGTTGAGCGCGCGCAGGCGCTGCAGCGCCGCATCCAGTTCCAGCCCAGGGAACAAACCGCGCAGGTCGTCGTCCGAGACCTTGATCAGGTCGGCGACCGCGGCCATGCGATGGAGCGTCGGCGTGTAGCGTTCGTCCATCACCTTGCGGTAATTCGGGTCGTAGCTGATGGCCACGCCCTGCTCTTTCAAATGCTCGGCCAAGGCGACCAGGCGGCCGGCCAGGGGCTCGCGCGCCAGGCTGATGCCGCCGAAATGCGCCCAGCGCAGCTTGCGCGACCAGCCCTCGGGCAGGACCGTGGGGTCGAAATAAAGGTCAGCGCTGTCGTCGCCGATGAAGAAGTAGCGTGGCGGCTCGCCCTGCTCCACCATGGCCAGCAGGGGCGAGTGCGGCGCGCGCTGCATCAGGCGCAGATCCAGGCCCACGGCCTCGCTGGCGGCCCAGAGCTCATCACCAAATCGGTCGGCACTGACGGCACCGGCAAACGCAGTGCGCTCGCCCAGCGCGGCCAGCGCACGCGCCACATTCCAGGTGGAGCCGCCCACGCGGGCCAGCCACTGCGCCCCGCCCTGGTGGATCATGTCGGTCAGCGCCTCGCCGACGCAGAGCATCAGCGGGGCGTCATGCATGGCCTCGCCCCTCGGCCGCGCCGGCGGCATCCAGCACCGCCACGATGTCGTAGCAGGCACCCATGGTGTGATAGTCCACCTTGCCGGCCGGGCTCTTCTCGTCGCTGTACTTGCGGTTCTGCGCATCGAGGATGCGCCACCAGGCGCCATGCTCGTGATCGACAAAATGCGTCCAGCTGTAGGCCCAGAGGCGCTCGTACCAGTCCCAGTAGAAGGGGTGCTGGGTGCGTTGGGCCAGCAGGGCGGCGGCGGCCGCGCTCTCGGCCTGGACCCAGAAGTACTTGTCCGCGTCGCAGATCACCAGCTCGGGCGAGATGGAGTAGCACAGGCCGCCATGCTCGGCATGCCAGCCCTTCTCCACCGCCACCTTGAACAGGCGCTCGGCCGTGGGCAGAGCCCAGCTCAGGTCGCGCTCCAGCACGCCGCCCAGCGACTCCAGCTGCAGCAGCAGCTTGGCCCATTCGGTGAAATGGCCGGGCTGGTAGCCCCAGGGGCGGAAGAGATTGGCCGGGTCGTTGATGTTGAACTGCCAGTCGGGCTGCCAGTTGCTGTCGTAGTGTTCCCAGATCAGGCCGCCGCAGCGCTCGGCCTGGCGCTGGGTGATGTTGAAGGCCACGGTGTAGGCGCGTTCCAGATAACGCGTTTCGCCCGTGGCACGGTAGGCGGCCAGCAGGGCCTCGCAGGCGTGCATGTTCGCGTTCTGGCCGCGGTAGCTTCCGCGCTCGCGCCAGTCGCGGCTGGCTTCGTCGGCGTAGAGACCGGCCTCGGGCTCCCAGAAGCTGCGCTCCATCAGCGCGAAGGTCTCGGCCACCCAGGGGCCCGCCTCTTCCAGCCCGGCCATCAGCGCATGCGAGTAGGCCAGCAGCACAAAGGCCTGGCCGTAGGCATGCTGGGTGCCGTCCAGCACCTCACGGCCGCCACTGTGGCAACGCAGCAGCCAGCTGTAGCCGCCGAACTCGGTGTCGCGGTGAGCTTCGCGCAGGAACTTCAGCGCATGGCGCAGGCCGTCCAGGTACTCCGGCTCGCCGAAATGGCGGTAGGCCATGGCGTAGGTGAAGACGAAGCGCGTGCTGCTGACCAGGTGGCGCTGCTCGGCGTCGTAGACGCTGCCGTCGTCCTTGAAGAAGTGGTACATGCCACCGCTCCAGTCGATGCAGCGCGGGTGGTAGAAGCTCATGCTGTGCTGCGCATGGGCGAGCAGCACCGCCCGAGAGCGAAAGTCGGGGAGATTGGACATGGTGGTGAATTGAAAAGTTAGAGGCGTGAGGCGGGTTTCGATCGCTTCATGGCCATGCCTTGCATGTGGGGGAATGGGTCCATGAATGAATCAATCGTCACTGCTGCTTTCACGCACGATCATCTCGACCGGCAGAACCAGTTCGGTGGGGGGCTCATCGGGTTTGAGGCGCAGCAATAACTCCACGCCCGAGGCACCCAGCGCCTCCTTGTCCACATGCACCGTGCTCAGCGGCGGCACGGCCACGGCCGCGCTGCTGATGTCGTCGAAGCCGACAACCATGATGTCGTAGGGGATCTTCAAGCCTTCGTTGACGCAGGTCTTCATCGCCACCAGGGCGGTGCTGTCGTTGTAGCAAAACACGGCGTCGGGCCGCTTGGGCAGGGCCAGCAGGCTGCGCATGGCCTCCATCACGCCCTCGTCGCCCTCGCCCATGGTGGGCACGATGACTTCAAGCTCTGGGTCGGCATGCACCTTGGCCTCGAACAGCGCACGGCGAAAGCCGCGGATGCGCTGCTGGATGCTGTAGTGCGCCGGCGAGCCCGACAGCATGGCGATGCGCCGCTTGCCATTGCGCAGCAGGTGCCGCGTGGCCAGGTAGCCGCCCAGCACATTGTCCGGGTTGATCGAGGACATGCCGCGCCGGTTCATGTCCACCAGCACCATGGGCTTGCCCGTCAGCATCAGCGCGCTCAGCACCTCGGGCTCGAAGAAGCCCGCGCACAAGATCGCATCGGGCGCATGCACACGCACCTGCTCCAGCACCGGCTCGGCCGGGCCCACGACGATGAAGGACAGCGCAATCCCCTCGCGCCGGCAGGCTGCCTCGGCGCCATGCAACACCGGCGAGAAGAAAGGGCTTGAGGCCAGCGTGTTGTGCTGGCTGTGCAGCAAGAAGGCGATGCGCCGGATGCGCCCCTTCTTCAGCTGCGAGAGGTCATAACCGAGCCGCTGCGCCGCCTCGCGCACCTTGTTGCGCGTCACCTCGGTCATGCCGGCCTGGTTCTTCAGCGCCCGCGACACGGTGCCGATCGACAAGCCCGTGGCCTCGGCGATATCGCGGATGGTGACCCCGCTGCCGTTTCCGCTCATGCCGACACCCCAGCTTGCCCGAGCAGGCAAGATGGCGCGCAGCCCAGCGCTGCGCGATCGCGCAACAAGCCCAGCAGCGGCGTTTCTGAAATCAGCTTCAGCGTCAGCAACACGGTGTCTCCGGTGTTTTCGATCTTGGGTTTAATAAACGCATCATCGTGCGCTTCCAAGGCTCGGGCGAAGGCAATTCACCCGGCTTTATTCATGGGTGATGTTTATATCCAGCGCTTTTTTGAGCGTCAACCAAAGCAACCGAAGACGGGTGTTTTTAGCGCTGTTTACTAAACAAGTGTTGAGCGAATACCGGCATGAGCGGCCCGGATTGCCTGCGAGGTGCGGGATCGCCTGGTCGGAAGGACGCTGCGTTGACGGCAGAACCCAGGTGTTGCCTAGGCCGCCGCACAAACACACCCGAGGGTCAAGTCTCAATTAGAAATCCCGGCGCGCGCATTTCCAACAGTCCCCACATGTCCCTCCTGCCTCCCGCCGTGCGCTACGTCGCCCGTCGTCTTCGCCAGCTGCATTCCTCACTCCGGCGCCAGAGACCCTCACCGCACCGAGCCGCTGGAAAGCCGGTACAGCATTACAAAGGCGGACGCGGCAGCAGAGCCCTGGGTGCCGCAGGCGACAGCCAGAGCGGGGCGATGCTCTTGGCCGGCGGCGTCGAACCAGGCGCCAGAACGTGCACGCGAACTGCATGCCGTCAAATCAAGGGCCCGACCCAGCTCTGGCACGGAAGACCCGCTTGAAACAACCAAACTATGGATAGGGCTGCTACCGATGTCGGACGGCTCATTGCGCGACACGATAGCGCGGCGCCGATCTAGAGAGCTGAACACGCTTGCTCTCATCATTGCCTAGAGGCTCAATCCAAACCACGGGACTGACATATGCCGACAAAACTTGGCCCAGCAGCACTAAGCCTCACCACCTTGGTCTTCGCCTGTGCGGGCCTGACGGGGTGCGGCACCCTGCCAGCCTACGAGGCCGCAAAAGAATACCGGGAGTGGCAGTCCAAGCAGGTGGCGGATCAGCTCTCCAAATGCCTGCAAGATGGCGAGAGCCCGGCCACGGCCAGCGATGGCACAGCGGCCAAGCCCCACGACTGCTTTCTGACCTTGGTGGACTCCTCGACACGCCGATTGGATACGGCCGGGCGGGTTCCTGGCAGCCCCTTGCCCAACGAGCCCGATGTGAGCAAGCCTGCGTCGATTGAGTTCTACCCAGCCCTCGCGCTCGACGGGACACGAACCGCTGAAGAAGTGGTGAGTCAGGTGGCGTGGATGGCGATGCTCACCAAATTGGTCTACCGACGCCACATGGATGAATCCATTCGAAATCTCCCGGAGAAGGCCTGCACCGCTGAAGGGCACCCCTTGCTCCGGCTCAACGCGGCGGCGAGCGGCGACGGCAAGGCCTACGGTCCGTCCGGTACTTTGGCCCCCGGGTCGCAGCTCGGTCGCTGGGAGCTCTGGTTCAGGGCTGGCGCTGACGGGAAGCCCGTCGGCTGCTTGTCGGAGGGCGGCTTGTTTTACGAGACCTTTGCCTACCGTGCGGGCCCCGCTGAACCCAAGCCTGGGTCCATCACGCACGCGGTCATCGTCTTTCGGGGCACCGAAGATTACGGCGACCAGATCTTGCCTGACTGGGCCACCAGCTTGGGACCTGCCATGAACCGCACACCGGCCCAGTTCAAGGCCATCAAAAGAGAACTCGTGCGCTTGATTGAAGAGTTAAGCCGCGAAGGACCCGGTGGAAAGGCGCCCCATATTTATTCAGCAGGCCATTCGCTGGGCGGGGGCTTGGCGCAGTTCGCGGCTTACCTGGACGGGCGGGTCACCGCAGCCTACGCATTCAACACCTCCCCGGTGACGGGTTGGACCTGGCTGCAGCAATTGAAGATGGCCGATCCCTCGGCGGAATTTGTGCAAGACCCACAGGTGGTGCGGGTTTCCCAAGACGATGAAGCCTTGAGCCTCGTTCGCATCTTTACAAACGCCGCAAACACCACGGTCCGGCGCAGTGGGCGCACGGACGTCATCTTTGACTTCCCTTCAAGTCGATCGGTCGTCGCTGCGGCAAAACCCAAGTGGAGCTTCCAGTCGGGCACGGAACTCCACTCGATCACGCTTTTGGCCTGCAATCTTGCCGCGCGGGTAGCTCAGTACCCCACGGGTGGCGCCTTTGGCTTTCGCCCAGAGATGGCGGCCCTGGCGGTGGCAGAAAAGGATGACAGCCACACCTACGGCGGAAAGAAGGTCGAGGGCCTGTGCCAGGTTCGGGTCAAGGGCCAGACCTGCACGGTCGACTGGATGCGCGACAAGAACACCTGCACCGCAGGCTGAGTGTTCAAGCGGTTGCCACATCTGAAGGAGGTGGAGTTCTCGGTCGAAAACTTCAGCAGCTATCTGCGCCTGCTCCTGAGCCCCAACCCACAGCCCTGAGCCAGGCTCTCACAGGCCCAAGCAGGCTCGAAGGGAGGCTCGCGGATCAAGAAGGCCGGCCCCTGAAGCGCTGAAGCGCGGGGCTTCGCGCCACAGCCGGCCTCCTCGAACGCGGCGAGGGTCAGTGACGTAGTTCTCGGCGGCCTGGCCTCCTTGGGTCCGAGATCTACCCGATCCCATGAGAATCGCAGCTTTCGGCGCCAGCCGTTCCGCCCGGAGACCCATGCCCTCGTCCTTGCGCCTAATTCGCTTTTCCCACGTGCTCATCGGCCTGCTAGGGCTGCTGCTGTCCGTGTTGCTGGCCTCCGTCAGAGCGGCAGACGCGCCGGGGACGCCGATGAACTTCAGTCTGCTCGATGTGGAGGGCACGCGCCTGCTCTGGACACCGTCAGGTCCGGGCGCCGGCACGCCGCCTTCAGCCGAGGTGCTGGGCGGCGGGTTCTCCTCGCGGCAGTCCGTCAGCGCGGCGGTCGTGCGCGCCGATGGCCTGGAAACCTATTACCTCACCGGCAATGGCGGCATGCTGGCCTGGCAACTGTCCGCAGCAGACGCGCCTGAGCGCGACACCCCCGGCCAGAACGTGCCGCCAGCGCCGAACCTGCCTCGGCTGTCCTGGGCCACCGGCCTGGCCTGGGACGAAGCGCGGGGCGTGCTCGCCATCGTGTCCACCGGCAGCGATGCGCAGTTCTACCGTTTCGACACGCGCGCGCGCCGCTGGCTGGACGCTCGGCCGATCAAGAGCCAAAACATCGCGAGCCTCGCCTTCAACGCCGCCACAGGCGGGTTCGCAGCCCTATCGGCCGAGGCGGAACTGCTGCTTCTGGATGCCCGAGGCGCGATTGAAGAGGTCCGTCCCCTGAACGGAGTTCTGCCCCAGCTTGCGGAGGCCCGCCAGCCGACAACGCGCAGCTTCGACGGCCTGCAGGTGTTCGCAGACGGCAACCGGTTTGCGCTGGTCAACGTGCTGCGCGGCCGCGTGACGCATGTCTGGACTTACGACCGTGCCACCCGCCAAGCTTCGCTCACCTACAAGCCCGGCGGCCTGATCGAGGCAGCCTCATCGGCGCCATCGGCCCCTGCCCCGGCCCCGGCCCCGGCCACTGCCACTGCCACTGCCACTGCCACTGCCACTGCACCGGCCACACCGCCGCTTGCAGCCGCCGCGCCGCAGGCTGCCCCGGGCATCGCCTGGCGCCAGCTCATGGCCGAGCCCGCACGGTGGCTGGACGCTGTCAGCCCCGACACCGAAGCGCGCTTGTACTTGGGTGCGCTGTGGTCTGGGGGCGCGCTGCTGGGCCTGCTGGTGCTGCGCGCCTGGCGCCCGTCACGCGGCGCCGCCCGGGCATTGGGCCTGGTGCTCGGCCTGGTACTGGTCGTCTTGCCGGCGCTGATGATCTACGCCGGGCGCGCACCCGGTGCACGATTGATGCTCAGCCCGATGGAGCTGCTGCAATGCCTGCGGCTGACCTGGCTGGCGCCGCGCCTCGGCGTGCCGTTAACGCAGCTGTTGGGGCCGCAAGGCCACCTGCTCCTCATGCAGACGGTGGGCATGGCGGCGCTGCTGATCGCCTTCGGTCTACTGCTGCGCATGCCGCGTCAGCGCGTGATGGCGAGTGTGGTGATCGGGGGTCTGGCGCTGCTGGCCGCCCTGCCGGCGCGGGAGTTTGCCGCCCGCCGCGCGGTGGCTGACGCCTTGGCCCGCGAGACAAGCGCTGGCGAGGCGCTCTTCGCAGCACGATGCCGGTCGGCCGGCGCACGTCGCTCATATCCGGTCGGGGGCGTGGACGGGGTGCGCCTGGACGAGCTGCGTGGTGAGGAGGCCCCGAACGCCCATGCTGACCGGGACTGGCCCGAGGCGGGCATCCCCGGCGACGCGGGCGGCACGGCCTATGTGCGCGCCTTCCTCGATGTGGAGATCAACGACCGACGCGACCACCCGGGCTGGAGCCCCGGCTTCGACGCGAGCCGCGTGACGCTCAAGGGCTACGACTTTGTCGACGTGCGCCAGCCCGACGGCAGCTACCTGCGCCACCGCTTGGCGGCGGACAAGACGCTGCTCACGGCGCCGATACCGACGGACGAAGCGGCGCAGTATGCCGTCAGCTACTTGCCCCATGGCCATGCCGGCGATCGCATGCATTGGGTGGCCGGCGCCCTTGTTCGTGTGACCGACACACGCTCAGGCCAGGTCCTGGGCGAGCTCGAGGCCTACGCCTACCAGCCGCCGCCACGCCGAGGCGGCGGAGACCTGTCACAGCGCAGCTGGCATGGGGCCCGGACATGCCCCGCCTACGACGACGTGCCGGGGCTCATGGTGCGCATGTTCACTGAACAGGTGTTGAAGCGCCTACGGTAGCCAGGCGGGAGGGCAAGAGCGGGCCAGAGGGTCACTGGTCCACAAAGCAGGGGCAGAGGGTCCAACCTTGAATCGCAAGGCAACACCTGACCCCAGGGCCAGAGCAGAGCGGGCTAGAGGGTCAGGCCTTGAAATTCCAGGCCTGACCCTGCACCGGGACGCGACTCCGTCCCGCGGTCCGGTGACACGCGTGCGCGAGCGCCCTCATGGGTTGGGCGCGACACCGGTTACATTTTGACGAGCGGTCAACGTACCGGAGCAGCTCGGATGCGCATGAAGTTCCCAAAGCCCCCAGGGATAGGAAATTCGAGGCTTGTTGCAGCAAGCCTCATCGCCCTTGTGCTCTCTTGCCTGCCCTCAGGGCTCGTTCTGGCTGCACCCGATGAGGTGTTGCGCGTTTGTGTGGTCGATGTGCCGCTGCCCCCGTTTTTCAGTGGTGATGAGAGCAGGCCTGGTTTGACGGAGCGGCTGCTTCGCGACGCCGCCAAAGGCGCCAGACTCCAGATTGAGTTCGAGCGCTTGCCTCAGCCAAGATGCCGGGCTCTGTTGTTGAGCGGCGCGATCGACGGCATGTTTGCCGCCCCGATCTTGGTGCACACCGAATCCTTCGCCTTTCCCCGACTCGCTGACCGGCAGATCGATCGATCGCGCCGAGTGATGACCATTGAGTACATCCTGGTGCGGCGGGCCGGAACCCACTTCGACTGGGACGGCCGAGATTTCACGCCAGAGGCTCAGCCCCTGATCGGTGTGCGGCGCGGTGTGTCATTGCTGATGGAACGCCTGACTGCTGTCGGCGCCAGAGTCGACGATGGAGCATCCTCCTACGAGCAGGCTCTGAACAAGCTCGTGGCCGGACGCACCCATCTGGCGGTCGTGCCGCGATACTCGCTTCAGTCCTACCTGGCCAGCTCAAAGCCGACTGAGCAGGACCTGCCCAAGCTGGAAGCGCTGCGCACCTCGCTGCTCACTCAGGACTTCTATATTGCGATACGGCAAGACCTCGATCCCGTCAGGCGTTCGGCGGCCGAATCTTTTTGGCAGGAGATCGGCCGGCTGCGTGATCTCGATGCCTACCGTGTGAAATAAGCTGATGTGTCCACGGGGCCCGCGCCCAAGACCCGAGGCCTGGACGCCGCTTCACCGGGCGTCCGGGCAAAATTCAGATCATCGGGGCGAGATTGGCGTTAGGGCGGCCGAGCCGCCGACCTTGAGTGAATGTCTGAATGAGCGAGAAAAGAATGGAGCCACATCCATGGCACTGACAAAAAAAGGCGAGTTCTGGTACGGCACCACCTCGGGCGACACCCAGGCCGAGCTGCGCAGCTACAGCGTCGCGAACCGCCACGAGGCCACTCGCTTTGCCGCCTCCAAATGCAGCGACTGCGGCTGCCGGACCTTTGCGCTGCAGAGCGATGAAGAAGCCGGCGTGGCCATCCGCACCTGCACCGACTGCGGGCAAGAGCATCTGATGGGCGACAGCGCCGACCACCTGGAAGGCGCGCAACCCGAGACGCACGAGTGCGTGTGCGAGAACGAGGTGTTCGAGCTGATGTCCGGCGTATCCGTGGTCGAGGGCACGCACAAGGTGCGCTGGTACTACATCGCCTGCCACTGCGTGGAATGCAATCTGGTCGGCGTTTTTGCCGACTGGCCGTGTGAAGCAGGTGACGCGGCGGCTTTTCTCGCCAAGGTGTGAAGACCGGCCGCCAGCTCAGTGCCGGGCCTGGCGTTTCAAGCCTTCGCTTGAGCAAGACCTGACCCGCTCACGCCAGCGCGCCAGGCCTCGTGCAGGTCGATGCCGCCCCGACGAGTCAATTCGCCAGCAAGGCCGGCAACAGATGCTTGGCCAGCAAATCCATCGTCAGCTTCGGCGCATTGCGCACCTGGAAGTTGCTGCTGGTGATCACGATCACGGCGTCCAGCTCGGGAATGATTTGCACCGTGTTGCCGCCGGCGCCGTTCATGGCCCAGCTGCGGATGCGGCGCTCGCCCAGCTGGAACTGGTGGCCCCAGAACAGGTAGCCGTAATCGGTGCCATCATCCATGCG
This sequence comes from Rubrivivax sp., assembly GCA_027484885.1. Classification (GTDB taxonomy): domain Bacteria; phylum Pseudomonadota; class Gammaproteobacteria; order Burkholderiales; family Burkholderiaceae_C; genus Paucibacter_A. Next base: position 675 of record JAIXSD010000686.1, on the reverse strand, counting down.
CGCCTGCGGGCTCAGCGAGGCCGCCACCCAGGCGGCGGGCAGCAGCTGCCGGCCCTGCCAACGGCCACCGTCACGGTAGAGCTGGCCCAGCTTGAGCAGGTCCAGGCTGCGCAAACCCAGGCCGCCACCGGCTTGCGGGATCGGCGGGCCGGCTTGTTGCTGCTGCTGCTGCGGCACGGCCGGCAAGAACTGCCATTGGGCCGCCGTGATGCCCAGCGGCTCGAACAGGCGGCGCTGCGCGTACTGCGCCAGGGGCTCGCGCACCGCAGCGCTCAAGGCCGCGCCCAGGGTGCTGACGCCTGCCGTGCAGTAGCTGAAGGCGCGGCCGTGCGGCGAGTCCTTGGGCGCGGTGGCCCAGGCCGGAAAGCCGCGCATCGGCAGCTCCCAGAAGAAGCCCACCCAGTCTTCGACCAGGTACATGCGCTCCTCATTGCCGCGCGACCATTCGTTCCAGTCATTGCACTCCAGCGGCCCGCTCATGGTGATCAGGTCCTCGAAGCTGATGGCCGCCTTGCGGGGCTCCCGGCGCCCATGCTCGGCCTGGCGCGGCAGGTGATCCAGCACGCTGGCCTTGACGCTGGCCACATGCCCATCGGCAATGGCCAGGCCCAGCAACATGCCCGCCACCGACTTGGTGGCCGAGCGCGTGTTGCGCAGCGCCTCGCGCCCCTCCGG
>JAIXSD010000420.1 GCA_027484885.1 Rubrivivax sp. | reverse complement strand
GAGGGCCTGCACCGGCGCAACCACGATGTGCAGCTGATCCGCCCGCGCCAGGACGCCAGCGATGCGGCCGAGCGCAGCGTGCGTTTCCACGAGGTGCTGATGCGCGGCCTGCCCATCCCGCGCTACCCCAATCTGCGCATGGGCGTGCCGTCCAAGAAGGCGTTGGTCCAGCTCTGGTCGCTGAACCGGCCCGATGTGGTGCACATCGCCACCGAGGGCGCGCTGGGCTGGTCGGCCCTGCAGGCGGCCTTGCATCTCAAGCTGCCGGTGTGCTCGGACTTCCGCACCAACTTCCATGCCTACAGCCGGCACTACGGCATTGGTTGGCTCTACAAGCCCATCATGGCCTACCTGCGCAAATTTCATAACCGCACCCAGTGCACCATGGTGCCGACCGAGGCGCTCAAGCGCGATCTGGAGGCCGGGGGCTTCAAGCAGCTGACGGTGGTGTCGCGCGGTGTGGACACACAGCAGTTCTCGCCCAGCCGCCGCAGCGCCGCGCTGCGCGCCGAATGGGGCGTGGCGGACGATGAGCTGGTGGTCGTGTATGTGGGCCGCATCGCGCCCGAGAAAAACCTGGCCGCGCTGACGGCCGCGTTCGAAGCCATCCAACAGCAGCAGCCACGCGCGCACCTGGTGGTGGTGGGCAGCGGCCCGCAGCAGGCGGAGCTGCAGGCGCGCTGGCCGCAGGCCATCTTTGCCGGCCAACGCAAGGGCGAAGACCTGGCGGCGCACTACGCCTCGGGCGATCTCTTTCTCTTTCCCAGCCTGACCGAAACCTTTGGCAACGTCACCACCGAGGCCATGGCCAGCGGCCTGCCCGTGGTGGCCTTCAATTACGCCGCCGCCGCCCAGCTGATCCGCAGCGGCGAGAACGGCCTGCTGGTGCCCATGGACGACCAGGCCGCTTTCGTGCGCGCCGCCCTCAGCCTGGCCGACCAGGCCGCGCTGCGCCGCCAGATGGGCGCGGCCGCCTGCCAAACCGCCTCGGAGCTGGACTGGAGCGCCATCGTCGCCCGCTTCGAAGGCGTGCTCGATTCGGTCATGCACCGCGCCACGGTGCCCAGCAGCCTGAGTGTCGGTCTGCTGGCCAAGGCGAGCAAGAAGCGCCCGGCGGTGTGAGCCTGCATTCCCCGCGCTGAGTTGGCGCGGACGCCGGCTCAGAGCAGGGCGCTGTCCGGCAGGTCTTGCAAGGCGCGGCGCCGCTCCGCGCCACGGCGCCGTCGCTCGCGCCGCCACAGCATGGCCATGGTGGCCGCAATGCTCAAGCCAAAACCACTCATCACCGTGATGATGGGCAGCTCCAGCTTGAGCAGCAGGGCGTACAAGGCCAGCATGCCCAGCACGCTGGCGTTCTCATTGAAGCCTTGCACGGCGATCGAACGACCGGCGGTGAGCAGGCAAAAGCCGCGGTGCTGCAAGAGCGCGTTGAGCGGCACCACCAGCAAGCCACCCACGACACCCACGACCACGAGCAAGGGCAGGGCCAGGCCCAGCGAGGGCATCCAGGCCACGGCCGGCACCAGCAGGCCCAGCAGCACGCCAAAGCCCAGCATCTTCTTGGCCGCGCGCAGCGGCACCCAGCGGCCAGCGGCGGCGGCGCCGCCCACCACGCCCACGGCCACGGCCGCTTGTAGGTAGGCCGCCTGGTTGAGGGGCAGCTGCAGCGCATCGGCCGCCCAGCGCAGCACGGCGAACTGCAAGGTGGCACCGAAGCCCCAGAAGATGGTGGTCACCGCCAGCGAGAGGCCGCCCTCGGCATCGCGCCAGAGCTTCATATTCGCCGCGCTGAAATCGCGCAGCAGCGGGCCCAGGCGCAGCTGGCAGGCCGGGTAGCGCGCACCGCTGTCCGGCACGCCCAGGTTCAGCCAGCTGGCGCTGCCGTACACCGCCATCAGGGCCAGGATGGACAGGCTCAGGCCGCTGGCCTGGCTCAGCCCCAGGGTTTCCAAACCATCACGTGCCGCGGCATACAGGCCCGAGCCTAGCAGCCTGGGGCTGACCAGCAGCCCGCCCAGCACCGTGCCCAGCAGGGCTGCGCCCACCACCGACACCTCCACCCAGCCATTGGCCTGCACCAGGCCTTGCGCCGGCACCAGCTCGGTCACCAGGCCGTACTTGGCCGGTGCATAGGCCGCCGCGCCAAAGCCGATCAGGGTGAAAGCCGCCATCGGGTGCACGCCGGCCAGCAAGCCCAGCACGCCCACCATCTTCACGCCATTCATCCAGGCCATCAGCCGCGCCTTGGGCACGGCATCGGCCAGCGGCCCCACAAAAGGCGCCAGCAGCACATAGGACAAGGTGAAGCCGAACTTCAGCAGCGGCGCCCACCAGCCCGGGAACCCTTGCTCCATCAACAAGGCAATCGTGACGATGAGCAAGGCGTTGTCCGCCAGCGCTGACGCGAACTGAGCCGCGATCAGCCGATGAAAGCCAGGTGGCATGGGGTGGGCTCGCCGCGCTGTCGCAGGCGATCAGAAGAAAGACGGCAGCGTGACAGCAGGGTGTGAAAGCGTGGTGACAGGCAGGGCCCGCAGACGCTCTGGCCGTTCCCGGGCCCCAGCACGCGCCGGAGGCGTGCCGCGCTCTCAGGGCTCGGTCAGCTGCGCCAGGGCGGAGACCCAGTCTTCCAGATGGTGGGTGTGGACGATCTTGCCGTCCTTGAGGGTGTGAATGTCGATGGACATGATCTGGAAGGACTTGCCCCGCGCGGGGGCGCCGAACAAGGTGTCCACCGGCGTGCCGCTGCCTTGGCCGCGCACGATGACCGTGTCGCCGCTGACCAGGGTGTCCAGGATGTCCCACTTCAGGTCCGGCACCAGCTTGTGCAACCCCTGGCTGAGCAGGCTCACCAACTCATCGCGCGACTGGCAGCGCGCGCCATTGGCGCTGCAGTTGCTCCAGTTCGCATGGGTTGTCTGGGCAAAGATCGCCTTGGGATTGCTGCCGGCGGCGTAGCCGCTGTAGTGCTGGGCTAGCAGGGCGGCCACCTCTTTCGATGGGGCTTGGCTCGTTTCGGCGTGGGCGCCGGGCGCCGTGGCGCTCATGGCCAAGCTCAGGGCCAGGCTCATGGCCAGGGCGGGCCAGGTGGCGCGGAGGGTGTTGCTGTTGGCGAAGACGTGACGGGGCATGGCGTTGATGACGGTGGTGGTGGGGCTGTGGCCCGGGTCGGGCGCGGTCAGTGGGAATGAAGGCCCAGGGGATGCTCGGTCTTGTGCTGGCGCAGCACCTTCTCCATCCGCTTGTCCGGGATCACCCAGATCAGGGAGATGCCGACAAAGATGGCAAAGCCGAGTCCGGGCTTCCAGGCGCTGGCGGCGATGCCGAGCAGGTAGAGAACCAGCGAGGCCTTGCCCTTCAGATCACGGCCGAGGGCCTGCTCGATCGGGTTGCCGGGGCCGTGCACACGCACCAGCATCAACTGCATCGCGTAGTAGGCGATGGCGCACAAGAACAGATTGATGCCGTAGATCACGGTCGGCAGGGTCGCGAACTGGTTCTCGCCCATCCAGCCGGTGGTGAAGGGGATCAAGGACAGCCAGAACAGCAGGTGCAGATTGGCCCAGAGCACGCCACCGCTGAGCGTGCGTGAGGCATGCAGCAGATGGTGGTGGTTGTTCCAGAGCGTGCCCACGTAGAGAAAGCTCAGGACATAGCTCAGAAAGATGGGCCAGCGCTCCAGCAGCACCTGCCAGCTGTCCCCATGCGGGACCTTCAGCTCCAGAACCATGATGGTGATGATGATGGCGATCACGCCGTCGCTGAAGGCTTCCAGCCGGTTCTTGTCCATGGCTCTGTGTGTCGAGGTCGTTTCGCCCGCCCTGGCGCGGTGGTGCACGCAGGGCAAAGCTCGGTGGGCGCAAGGTGGCTGGAGCGCCTCGACATCGAGCGAGCGCATGGCAGCCTCATTGCAAGACCGCCATGGTCGGCTGTGCGTGGGGCTGCGTCTCTTAAGCTTTGATAAAGCTCGCGCAGCCCGGCCGGGCTCAGCGCTTTCTCGGCAAGCCCAGGCCTTGCAGTACCGGCTCGATCTGCACCCGGTAGAAACGGTCCACTGGCGGCTGGTAGCCGGCGCTGCAGGCGAGCGAGATGCTGCGGCCATCGCGCAGGCCCAGCACCACCGTCTGCGTCTGACGGCAGCTGTCGAGCAGGGCACTCAGGGCCAGCGGGTCATGGAACAAGGCGCGCCCGGCCACACGCTGGGCATACATGCCGGGGCGCAGGGTCTTGCAGTGCTCGGGCATGGCGTCGAGGCCGATGCCATCGTCGGCCGGGTAGAGGCTGCGGCGGCCGCCGCAGTCTTCACGCATCAGCTGACTGATGGCATGGATCATCAGCGCGCGGCGGTCGTCGGCCGTGGGCTCGCCGGGTTTCAGAAGACCGGTCTCGCGGGCCAGTGCGGCCCAGACCTGGCCCATGGGCTCTTGCTCGGCCAGCAGGCGGGGCAGCCAGCGTGGCTGGCAGTCGGCACGGAGTCCGCCGCATTCGATGGCCTGGGCAAAGTCAGGCCGCGCCTGCGCGCGGGCCTCGCGGTAGAAGCCATTGATGCGGGCGAAGGGCGCAGGCGCTGCAGGCCCCGCGTTGGCCGCAGCCAGCGCGATGGCCGGCAGGCCGCAGCGGTAGGCGAGGCGCGCGCCGCTGATGCGGCCCGGCGGCAGCCGGCCCCAGGCCAGATCGGCCGTGCCCAGCAGGCAGTCGCTCAAGGCCTGGTCCATGTCGCGCGCGGCGGCTTCGGGGCTGAGCCAGCCCAGGCGCAGGCCCAGCATCCAGCGCAGGAACTCGGCGCCACCCTCGTGGATCAGGCGCTCGTCGCGGTAATGCTCGCTGTCGAGAAAGGCCTGAAAGCGGTGGCTGAACTCGTGCGAGACAAACTGCGTCAGCTCGCTGCGCCGCTCGGCATTCAGCGGCTCGTCCCAGTTGAACAGGGCCAGGCGCAGCACATCGGCGGCATCGCCCTGGTAGTGCGGCGTGCCGCCATCGCGGATCAAGGTCGCCGTGATGATGGGCATGCGAAAGGGGGCGTCGGGCAGCTCCTGGCGCAGCAGGCCGATGGTGCCATCGGCCAGGCTCTGGATCAGGGCGATGGTGTCCGGGCTGAGCTTGGGGTCGAGTACGCTCGGCACACCGTGCGGGCTGGGTTTCGCTGCCGGCTTGTCGCGCAGCAGCAGGGCGGCGGTGTTGGCTCCGCGCGCGGGCGGCAGTGTCAACCCGCCCTCGTGCATTTGGCCCTCGGCAGCCACGGCCGGGGCCCGCACCACCACCTGCAGCGGGCCGCAGGCCGGCGTGCTGGCGAAGTTGCTGGTGTGCACATACACCGCGGCCTCGCCGATGGGAAAGGCCGGTTGGTAGGCCGGCGTGTGCTGGGTCGTCACCGGCACGCGGAAGCGGGCCGTGCTGCAAGCCGCCCGGCTCAGCTGGATCTGGTCTTTGCTGGGATCGATGAGGCTGCAGTCATCGAGGGGCTGCCAGTCGGCGCGCAGCGGTGAATCGGACGCGGCGCTCTGCTTGGCCAGCGTCAGCGTGCGGCAGCTCTCGCTTGGCGTGTAGCGCAGCTCCAGCGCCTCGGGTGGGGCCAGCATGATCTCGAGCTGCACCTCAGCCCAGACCTGGGGGCTGGCGAGGCTCAGCGCGGTCGCCAGCAGCGTGGCTGGGGCGCTCGCGCGGTGGCGTTGGCGTGGAGTGGAGGAAGGGGCAGGGGCAGGCTTGAGCGGGTGCTCCATCGTTCTCCTCCATCGGTCTTGTCGTAGCTGTCTGTACTCGCGGGGCGCCGCGGAAGCGGTCAGCCGCCGCTGGCGCGCCGAGAGCATAGCGGCAGAACTCAGCGGGCCGTGCGCACCTCGACTCTGTGGCGTTAACACTCCTTAAGACCTCGCCACCTGACCGCATCGCATCATTCGGCCCCGTTTCTTTTCTGAGGCCTTGCGCGGGCGAGGTCGGCATCTTGATCGCTCCCCCATCCCCCACTTCGTCCTCCACAGGCCTGCCGCCGCGGCTGGGCGCCCTGCGTGGCGCCGATCCCTGCCCACCACCGCCGCGCCGCGTGCCGCGCCGCTGGCCGGCCTGGTTGCGCCAGCTGCAAGGCCGGGCTGACCCGTCCAGCCTCAGCTATGCGGCCTTGCTCACGGCCATCCTCGCCCTGCTCTCGGCCATGCTGATCACGGCCTGGACGAGCTGAGCGCCGTATCCACAGGCGCGCTTACCCTCAACATCCTGCTTGAAGTCTCTATGTTCAATCTGAAGCAACGCTACGGCGAATGGGCCATGATCACCGGAGGCAGCAGCGGCATCGGTGCGGCGATGGCCCGCATCCTGGCGGCGCAAGGCCTGCATCTGGTGCTGGTGGCTCGCCGCTCCGATGCCTTGATCGCCTTCGCCGGCGAGCTGACTCGCAAGCACCGTGTGCAGGTGCGCGTGCTGAGTGCCGATCTGGCCACGGCCGAAGGCAGCCGCCAGGTGCTGTCTGCGGTGGAGGACATCGAGGTGGGCCTGCTCGTGCCTTGTGCTGCCGTGGAAGAGCGGGGTTACTTTGTCGAGTGCTCCAACTACCAGCTGGAGTCCATGCTGCAGCTCAATGTGACTTCGCCGATGATGCTGGTGCGCCGCCTGGGCGCCAAGATGGCCAGTCGCGGGCGTGGCGCCATCCTGCTGGTGTCCAGCCTGTCGGGCTGGATGCCTCAACCCTATATGGCGCAGTACGGTGCCTGCAAAGCCTACATCCTGGCTCTGGGCGCGGCCCTGCATGTGGAAATGAAGGACAAGGGGGTGGATGTCAGCGTGCTGTCCCCCGGCCCCACGGACACGCCCATGGCGGCCGGCACGGGTATCGACTTCGCCAAGATGGGCATGTCCAAGATGTCGCCCGAGGCGGTGGCGCGCTGCGGCCTGGAGGCCCTGGGCCGCCGGATGGATGCCATCCCCGGCGGCAAGAACCGCCTCATGGCCTGGATGATGACCCGCCTCATGTCACGAGCCCGGGCTGCCGCCCTGTTCAAGCGCATGCTCCTGCGGGCGACCTCGGGCCGGTTGAGCCGCTGACGAGCAGAGGCGCAGGCTCGGGCACCACGGGCCAGGGCCTGCTCGGCGCGCCTTGGGCGCTAAGGGCTTGGGTGAGCGTCCTGTCAGGGCTGCCGCGCGAAGAAGTCCCAGATCATGGCCGCGCCGTTGGGCTCCATCGGCGAAGGGCCCAGGAGGCGCGGGCGCTGTGCATAGGGCTGTGGAAGGCCATGACCGCCGCCATGGATGCTGACCAGTTCCACTTCAGCCTTGCCTCCGCCGCCCTTGTGGGTGCGGCTCCAGCGGTTCTGCTCGACGCGCACGCCCTCCGCGACGGTGTATTCCTGGGTCTGAGGCGCGCCGCTCAGATGCGCCCAATCGGCGAAGTACTGTGCCGATGCGCGCGATGAGATGACCGGGCCGCCTTGGTAGAAGATGCCGAGCAGATTGATCTCACCAGCGGCATAGGGCACCAGCGGGTCCTCGCTGCCGTTCATGATCATCACCGAGGTGGCCTCGCTAGCAACCGGCTTGCATTGGAAGTTGTGCGGCGCCGGCACATTGGCGGCCACGGCTGCCACCGCCTTGTAGCGCTCCGGCTGCTCCAGTGCCAAGCGCATCGCCATCGAGCCGCCGTTGGACACACCGGCCGCAAACACGCGCGCCGGGT
>JAIXSD010000593.1 GCA_027484885.1 Rubrivivax sp. | reverse complement strand
GGCGCCGATTTCATATCGACCGGGAAGACCCGGCCGGAGCTGCCGACAAAGGTGTCCACGCCCAGCTCGGCCGCCCAATCGCGCAGGGCCGGGCCGTCGAAATGGGCCAGCCAGGCGCCGACTTCTTCACACCGCTCGGCAAAGCGGCTGCGGAAGCTGAGGCTGTCTTCCGAATGAGTGAGGTTGAGCCCGCCCTTGCCGGCCAGCAGGAACTTGCGCCCCACCGAGGCCATGGCGTCGTAGACATCGACCTCCATGCCCGCGGCACGCAGACGCTCGGCGGCCATGAGCCCGGCAGGGCCGCCACCGATGACAACGGCGTGGCGGGAATCGATGGCGAGAGGGACGGCTGACATGAATGAATGGTTGAACGGGGCAAATTCGGAGCTGGGGCGGGAGTGTGCCAGATTGCGCGGCACAAACCTCGGGTTTTCCCTCAATCCACCGTGAAATCGGCCTTGAATTCCCGCCGCATATCGATGTGTTCGATGTCGTCATCCAGGTAAGGCGCCGAGGTGGCGACAAAGCCCAGGCTGGCATAGAAGGCGCGCAAATAGCTCTGCGCCTGGATCTCCACCGCCTGGCCTGGCCAGTGCTCGGCGCAGGCCCGCAAGGCCTGCCGCATCAAAGCCCGGCCCGCCCCTTGGCCGCGCGCGGCCGGCGCGGTGACCACCCGGCCGATCATGGGCTGGGTCTGGCCTGGGCCCTTGGTGCCAGGCGGCACGAGGCGGGCGTAAGCCAGCAACTCGCCGCTGTCGCCGTCCTGGCCCAGCAGGTGCAAAACCGCCGGGTCATGGCCGTCCAGATCCAGGTAGACGCAGTCCTGCTCCAGCACAAAAACCTGGGCGCGCAGGGCCAGGGCGGCGTAGAGCTCGTGGACGCTCAAGCCCTCGAAGGGCAGGCAGCGCCAGCGCAAGGGGGAGCCGCCCGCCATCAGACCAGCTTCACCAGCTGCTTGCCAAAGTTGCGACCCTTGAGCAGGCCGAGGAAGGCCTCGGGCGCGGCGTCCAGGCCTTGCGCCACCGACTCGCGGAACTTGAGCCGGCCAGTGGCGACCAGGCCGCCGAGTTCCTTCAGCGCCTCGGGCCAGAGCTCCATGTGCTCGCTGACGATGAAACCCTCGACCTTCATGCGGTTGGTGAGGATGAGCTGCGGGTACTGCAGCGGGATGGGCTCGCCGTTGTAGCCAGAAATCATGCCGCACATGGCGACGCGGCTGAAGGCATTGGCGCGCAGCAGCACGGCGTCGAGGATGAGGCCGCCGACGTTCTCGAAATGGCCGTCGATGCCGTCCGGGCAGGCGGCCTTGAGGGCCTGCGAAAGCGAGGCCAGATCGGGGTGCTGGCGGTAATCGATGCAGGCATCAAAGCCCAGTTCTTCCACGACGTAGCGGCACTTCTCCGCCCCGCCGGCCAGGCCCACGGCCCGCGCGCCACGCGCCTTGGCCAGCTGGCCCACCACCGAGCCCACGGCGCCGCTGGCCGCGCTGACCACCACGGTCTCACCGGCTTTGGGGCGGATGATCTGGGTCAGGCCGTACCAGGCGGTCACGCCCGGCATGCCCACGGCGCCGAGGTAGGCCGAGAGCGGGATGTGGCGGGTGTCGACCTTGTTGAGCACACCGCGCTGGCTGGCATCCACGACAAAGTGCTCCTGCCAGCCCCCCATACCCACCACCGAATCCCCGGCCTGGAAAGCCGGGTTGCGCGAGGCGATCACCTCGCCGGCCGTGCCGCCCAGCATCACCGCGCCCAGGGGCTGGGGGGCGGCGTAGCTCTTGCTGTCGTTCATGCGGCCGCGCATATACGGGTCCAGGCTCAGGAAATGGTTGCGCACCAGCACCTGGCCCTCGGCCAGTTCTTCAGGGCCGGGCAGGTCCTGCTCGACGAGGCTGAAGTTGTCCAGGCCGGCCTCGCCCTTGGGGCGGGAGGCCAAAAGAATTTGGCGGTTGCGAATCATGGTCAATCACTCCGTGTCTGTCTGAGAACCTGTCAGCGTCTCCATCGGCGCATCGCTCAGGTTCAAGCCCCACATTCGACCACGAGCCACGCCAGGCCGCTGTGCGGTGGCCCAAAAGCCGCTCAAGCCCGGCCCCACCCGGGCCGATAAACGAACGAGGCGTCCGCATCCCCGACTGCGGGGATGAGCGCCTGCCAGAGACACCAGGGTGGACTTCAAGAGGCCCGCTAGAGCCCAGATCCCGTCAACTCGCGAAACACAGGCCGGCCCGCTCGCTGCGGTGCACGGCCACGGAGAACCACTCATCATGCAGCTGTCTGACTACAAGATTTCCACCAAGCTGGTGAGCGCCTTCACGGCGGTTGCCCTGATCGGCGCCGTCATCGGCACGGTGGCCATCGGCAATATGAAACGCATCAACGACGCCGACACCGCGCTCTACGAGCGCGAGCTGCTCGGCCTGTCGCTGACCAAGGAGGCCAATGTGCGCCGCCTGCAGGCCGTGGTGGCCGTGCGCGACGCCATCCTGGCCACCGACGCCGCCGAGCGCGAGCGCGCCATCGGCCTGATGAACGAGTCACGCAAGCAGACCAATGACCTGCTGGAGCAAGCCGGCAAGCTCTACACCAGCGAGAAAGGCAAGGCCGGCCTGGCCAGCCTGCGCAGCCAGTGGGAGAAGGACCAGCAAGTCGCGCAGGAGATGATCAAGCGCATCGGCGTGACCGAGCTGGCCGGCTCCAACGAGGCGATCAAGTTCGTCAAGTCCGACCTCACGCCCCAGGGCACCTTGGTCGACCAGACCCTGACCGCCCTGACCCGGCTCAAGGAAGAAGAGGCCAAGGCCTTGTCGGACGACAACGACTCGCTCTACCAAAGCAGCCGCAACACCACCGTGGTGCTGATCGTGCTGGGCGTGCTGGCCGGTGTGGGCTTGGGCCTGGGCATCAGCCGCCATGTCACCGCCCCGCTGGCACGCGCCATGGAAGGCGCCCAGCGCATGAGCGAGGGCGACATGACCGTCACCCTGCAGGCCGAAGGCCGGGACGAAACCGCCCTGCTGGTGCAGGCCCTGGAGACCATGCGCCGCCGCCTGCAGGAGATCGTCACCCATGTGCGTGACAACTCGGAAAGCGTGGCCACCGGCGCCGGTGAGATCGCCCAAGGCAATGCCGACCTGAGCCAGCGCACCGAGGAACAGGCCAGCGCTCTGGAGGAAACCGCCGCCACCATGGACGAGCTGGGCTCGACCGTGCGCAACAACGCCGACAACGCCAAGCAGGCCAATCAGCTGGCGCTCGGCGCCTCGCAAATCGCCACCCGCGGCGGCGATGTGGTGGGCGAGGTGGTGGAGACCATGCGTGGCATCAACGACAGCTCCAAGAAGATCGCCGACATCATCAGCGTGATCGACGGCATCGCATTCCAGACCAACATCCTGGCCCTGAACGCCGCCGTGGAAGCCGCGCGTGCCGGCGAGCAAGGCCGCGGCTTCGCGGTGGTGGCCAGCGAGGTGCGCAACCTCGCCCAGCGCAGCGCCGATGCGGCCAAGGAAATCAAGACTCTGATCAGCGCCAGCGTCGAGCGCGTCGAGCAAGGCACGGTGCTGGTGGACCGCGCCGGCACCACCATGACCGAGATCGTCGGCGCCATCAAGCGCGTCAGCGACATCGTCGGCGAGATCAGCGCCGCCAGCAGCGAGCAAAGCTCGGGCATCGCCCAGGTCGGAGAGGCCGTCACGCAGATGGACAAGGTGACCCAGCAGAACGCTGCCCTGGTAGAAGAGTCAGCCGCTGCGGCCGAGAGCCTGCGCCTGCAGGCCGCCCAGCTGGTGCAAGCGGTCGCGGTGTTCAAGCTGCGCTGAAGACTGGCGGCCACGCGGCGCGCGTGGCCAGCCCTTTGCGAAAAAAAGCACCCCACACGTGAGCCTCTGCCCAGCCCCTGGCGGGCGATGCGGGGCGGGCCGGCCCACCGGCCTGGCCTGGCTGAGCTATGGATCGAAGAGCCTGATGCTGGCCCTGATGCTGAGCTGCATGCTGAGCTGCGCACAGGCCGGCACCGGCCATCCCCTTGGCGCGGCGGAAGGACAAGCCCGAAGCAGCGCCGAGCCGCAAGTCCTGACCCTCTGCCAGGCCGACCCGCAGCGCTACGCCTACCGCATGGCCCTGACGCGCCTGCTGCTGGCGCGCACCGCCGCGCCCGGTGAGCGCACCGAGCTGCGCCCCTACGCCCCCGGCCCGGACCCGACGCAAGAGCGCTGCCTGGGTCTGCTGCGCCAGGGCCTGGTCGATCTGGTCTACCTGCCACCGCAGGCCGAGCTGCTGCGCGAGTTCAGCGCCATCCCGTTTGACCTGCACCAGGGCATGCTGGGCTACCGCCTGCTGCTGATCCACAAGAAAGACCAGGCCCGCTTCGCCGCCGTGCACGACCTGGCCGGCCTGCGCCAGCTGACCGGTGGCTTCGGCCGTCAGTGGGCCGATTTCGCCCTGTTCGAGCGCAACCAGCTGCCGGTGGTTGGGGTGGCCCAGGGTCAGTCCTTGCTGGCGATGTTGAAGAGCGGGCGCTTCCAGTATTTCCACCGCGGCTTGCACGAAGCCTGGGCCGAGCTGGAGGCCAACCCGCAGCTCGACCAGCTGATGGTCGAGCCCCACCTGGCCCTGCACTACCGTTTCCCGGTCTACTACCTGTTCCGCAAAGACCGCGCGGCCTTGCGTCAGCGCATGGAGCGCGGCCTGGCCTTGATTCAGGCCGATGGCAGTTTCGCCGCCCTGTTCCGCCAGCATTTCCAGGCCATCGCACGGCGGGCGCAGCTGGGCAATCGCACCATTCTGGAGATCGACGCACCCTTGCCGCCCGGCCTGCCGCCGGAGGACTCGCGCCTGTGGCTGGCGCCTTGAGGCTGGCTCAGTCGGCCTCGCGCCGCTGCAAGGGCTTGAGCGCGCGGCCGCGGCCCGGCAGGGCACGCAGGTATTTGAAGGTGGCGGTGGCATGGGCCACCAGCTGGCCGTCCTCGCCAAGGATGGAGCCCTCGCAAAAGGCCATGGTGGTGGAGCGATGCAGCAACTTGCCCAGGGCGCGCAGCTCGCCCTCGCCGGGGCGCATGAAGGAGGTCTTCATCTCCACCGTCACCACGCCCGGGCCCATGCCCGCGGCCTTCATGTGGATGCTGCGCGCCGCGTGGGCCATGGCCACATCCAGCATGGTCATGAGCACGCCGCCATGGGCCACCTCCCAGCTGTTCAGGTGGCTCTCGGAGAGATCCACCCGCAGCTCGGCCTGGCCGTCGCCCATGCTGTGCAGCTCCAGGCCCAGCTGTTCGACAAAGGGGATGTGGACGGGGAATTGAAGAGGCGAAGAGCTCATCGGCGCGATTTCGAAAATGGCAGTGCCGCCATCATCGCAAATGCGCGGCGCTGCGCTATTTCCAGCGCGAGCGGATCCAGATCATCAGCGCGCCGATCACGACCGCCACACCGCCCTTGACCAGCAAGATCCAGCCCAGCAGCTCGGCATCGCTCAGGCCCTGCTTCATCAAAAACACCCCCAGGATGACGGCCAGCAGGCCGCCGTAGATCAAGACCCAGATCAGCGCCTCGACATGGCCGAGCCAGCGCGGCGGCGAGCGTTCCGATGGGTCGTCTTGCTCCTCCATTTGGGCGAACCCTCCTCGGCTCAGAACCACCCGTCCTGCATCTCTCGGCACAGCGGCTCGCGGCTCTCGACCACGGCCAGCCAGGCGCTGATCTTGGGCAGTTCATAACGATAGAAATACGCGGCGGCGGCGCGCTTGCCTTGCGCGAAGTCCGAGCTCACCGCCGCCTCATCCAGCGCCAGTGTGACATCCAGCCACAACCAGGCCAGCACCCCATGGCCAAAAGCCTGCAGATACGGTGTGGCATTGGCCAGGGCCACCTCGGGCTCGCCCGTGGCCCAGGCGGCCTTGCTGGCCCGGCCCAGCTGGGCCAGGGAGGCGGCCAGTTGGTTGGCCTGGGCCGCCAGGGCCGGCTGCTGCAGGGCGGCCTCGACCGTGCGGTTGATGCGCGCAGCCAGCACGCGCAAGGCCTGGCCGCCGTTCAGCACGACCTTGCGGCCCAGCAGGTCCAGGCCGTGGATGCCGTGCGTGCCCTCGTGGATCATGTTCAGGCGGTTGTCGCGCCAGTACTGCTCGACCGGGAAATCGCGCGTGTAGCCGGCGCCGCCCAGCACCTGGATGGCCAGGCTGTTGGCCTCCAAGCACCATTCGCTGGGCCAGCTCTTGGCGATGGGGATCAAGACCTCCAGCAATTGCGCCGCCTCGGCCGCCGCTTCCGGCGCACCGGTCTTTTGCTCATCGACCAGGCGCGCGCAGAACAGCTCCAGCGCCAGCGCGCCCTCGACATAGCTCTTCTGCGCCAGCAGCATGCGCTTGACGTCGGCATGCTCGATGATCAGCTGCTGCGGCTGGGCCGCGTCCTTGACGCCCATTCCCAGGCTGCGACCCTGCGGCCGCTGGCGGGCATAGGCCAGGCTGGCTTCAAAACCGGCATAGCCCAGCATGGTGGCGGCCAGGCCCACACCGATGCGCGCCTCGTTCATCATGTGGAACATGCAGCGCAGGCCCTCGCCGGGCTGGCCGACCAAATAGCCGATGGCCCCCGCCCCGCCCTCGCCAAAGTTCAGCAGGCAGTTGCTGGTGCCGCGGAAACCCAGCTTGTGGTTGAGGCCGGCCAGGGTCACCTCGTTGCGCAGGCCGTTCAGGCGCCCTTGCTCATCGACACCATGTTTGGGCACGATGAAGAGCGAAATGCCGCGCGCACCTGGCACCAGGCGACCTTGCGTATCGGGGATCTTGGCCAGCACCAGGTGGACGATGTTCTCGCTCAGCTCATGCTCGCCGGCCGAGATCCACATCTTGTGGCCGCGCAGGCGGTAGCGCGGGCCCAGGGGGTCTTGTTCAAAGCCCTCGCCATCGGGCACGGCCCGGGTCTGGATGTCAGACAAGGAAGAGCCCGCCTGCGGCTCGCTCAAGCACATGGTGCCGAACCAGCGGCCCTGCAGCTGCGGCTGGGCGAACACGGCGCGCTGGCGCTCGCTGCCATGGGCCAGCAGCAGATTGGCATTGCCCACGGTCAGCAAGGCATAGCCGCTGATGCCCACGCTGGCCTTTTGGAAAAAGGCATTGGCGGCGGTCTCGATCACGCAGGGCAGCTGCAGGCCGCCCTGGGCCTCGTCCTGCGAGGCGGCCAGCATGCCGGAGGCGATGTAGGCGTCCAGCGCCTGCTTGGTAGAGGCCGGCAGGATGACGCGCTCGCCGTCGAAGCGCGGCTCCTCGGCATCGCAGGCGCGGTTGGCTGGCGCAAACTGTTCGGCGGCGATGCGCTCGCAGCTGTCCAGCACAGCGGCATAGCCTTCCAGCGAATGCTCGGCAAAGCGCGGCCGCTCACTCAGCGACTGGACCTGCAGCCAGTCGCGCAGCAGGAAGTCCAGGGTGGCGCGCAAGCCCATCACAGCACCTCGAAGACGCCGGCCGCGCCCATGCCGCCGCCGATGCACATGGTCACGCAGATGCGCTTGGCGCCGCGGCGCTGGCCTTCCAGCAGCGCGTGGCCCGTCATGCGCTGGCCCGAGACGCCGTAGGGGTGGCCCAGGGCAATCGCGCCGCCGTTGACATTGAGCCGCTCCTGCGGAATGCCCAGCCGGTCGGCGCAGTACAGCACCTGCACGGCAAAGGCCTCGTTCAGCTCCCAGAGGTCGATGTCGTCCACCGTCAGGCCCAGGCG
>JAIXSD010000628.1 GCA_027484885.1 Rubrivivax sp. | reverse complement strand
GCGCCTTCGAGGTTGCTGGTGCCGTAGGTGCCGTAGGAGAAGCTGGCATAGCCCTCCTGCTTCTTGCCCGGCTTGACCGAATCGAACTTGACCACGCCGGCCGGCGTGTTGCGGCCGAACAGCGTGCCTTGCGGGCCGGCGATCACTTCCACGTTCTTGACGTCGAAGACCGGGAAGCCCTTGAGGATGGGGTTCTCCTGCACCACATCGTCATAGATCAGCGAGACGGGTTGCGAGGCATTGAGGCGGAAATCGGTGTTGCCGTAGCCGCGGATGTAGAAGCGCGGGAAGGCGCGGCCGAAGGAGGATTCGATGTTCAGGCTGGGCACGCGGCCGGACAGGAAGCGCACGTCCTGGCCGCTGGAGTTCAGCACATCGAGCTTCTCGCCGCTGATGGCGGAGACGGCATTGGGCACGTCCTTGATGTTCTCGGTGCGGCGCTCGGCGGTGATGACCACCGTCTCCAGCTTGCTCTTGTCGGCCTTGGCGGCCTTGGTGGCCGTCTCGGCGTCTTGGCTCTGTGCCAGCGCTGAGCCCATCGGCCAGGCGGCCAGCACCAGGCTGAGCGCCAAGGTCAAACGAGAGGGAGACTGAACCGGGGACTGCGCTTTCATGCGGGAACTCCAAAAAGCCCAAACGGGCGACTGACATGGGTGACTGAAATGAATCTGCGAGAAGCCAGGCTCAAAGCCTGCGCCGAGGCCACTTCTCGAAACGATGGAATCTAGCAAGTCGCGTGCCGGAAATCGGCGAACCGGGCTGAACTTGCCGCGCTTGTTGCCAAAATCATGCAGACCAATTGAGATACCAATTTGGCTTGCCGTCGCTCGGGCCCGCCCAGGCTGCTGACAAAGACGGGCCCGCCATTTGCGATACTGCGCCGCGCTCTGCGCCCCTTCACCTCCTGTTCGCCTGCTTCCTGAGAGACCCCGCCCATGCGCTTCATCACCGCCAATCTGAACGGCATCCGCTCTGCCGCCACCAAGGGCTTTTTCGACTGGCTGCCGGCGCAGAACGCCGACGCGCTCGGCGTGCAGGAAGTGAAAGCGCAGGACGAGCATGTGGCCGGCACCTTTTGCAGTTCCGGCGAACTCAAGGGCCATTTCCACTACGCCGAGAAAAAGGGTTACTCCGGCGTGGGCCTCTACACCCGCGAAACACCCAGCGAGGTCTTGATCGGCTTCGGCAACCCCGAGTTCGACGCCGAGGGCCGCTACATCGAAAAGCGCTTCGACAAGCCCGGCCGCAAGCTCAGCCTGATCAGCTGCTATTTCCCCAGCGGCAGCAGCGGCCCCGAGCGGCAAGAAGCTAAGTACCGCTTTCTCGACGCCATGCGCCCGCATCTGATGGCACTCAAGGCCGAGCGCGAATTCATCCTGGTCGCCGACGTCAACATCGCCCACAAAGAGGCCGACCTGAAGAACTGGAAGGGCAACCTCAAGAACAGCGGCTTCCTGCCTGAGGAACGCGCCTGGCTGGACCAGCTCTTCGGCAGCGGCAAGGGCCAGGGCGGCCTGGTCGACGTCTACCGCCAGCTGCACCCTGACACCACCGACGCCTGCTACACCTGGTGGAGCAACCGCGGCCAGGCCTACGCCAAGAACGTGGGCTGGCGCCTGGACTACCACTTCGCGACGCCGAAGCTGGCCGCCCTGGCCCAGCGCGCCGCCATCTACAAAGACCAGAAGTTCAGCGACCATGCACCGCTGACGGTGGATTACGACTTCAGTTTGTGAACACCCGCGCCGCCGGCGTCTGAAGCGCAGCCCTGGGCCGGCTCGGGCTCACCATTTGACGATGCCGCGGGTCACCGCGATGCCGCCCTTCAAGGTGGAGCCGCCATGGTCCTTGGCCAGGCGCAGCAGGCTGGCGTGAAAGCCCAGATTGGGAAACGCCGCCTCGACCGCGCGGATGTCCGATCGCGCCAGGCCCTTGCGCAGCAGCCCCTGGCTGGCATCGATCCAGTCGGCCTTGCGGCAGGCCTCGATCACGTCCTGGTGGGGCCCGCGGTAGGGCGTGAGCTTGTGGTGCCAGTGGATGGCGCCGGCCAGCATTGCCGGGTCCAGCCCCCAGCCGTGGCGCTGGTTGTCGGCCAGGGCCAGGGCTTCGGACGGCTCCAAATAGGCCAGCGCGCCCTCGGTCCACAGGCCGATGTCGTGGTACGCAAAAGCCGTCTCCACCAAGCGCTCAGCGTCTGGCGCCTGAGCCAGGAAATGCATGGCGTAGCTGATGGCTCGGTAGACATGGTTGCGGTAGCCGGGCAGGTCCGCGCCGATCTGCGGCTGGTACGAGGCCAGCAGGGCCTCAACATGCGGGCGGTGGGTTTTGATGAGGATGGAGCTCATGGCGAAGCAAGTCGGTTCTTGAAAGGAAAAAGCCGCCATTGTTCGAGCCCGCCGCCCGCGCCAACAGGGGCCGAAGCGCCGTTGATCGCTAACATCGGGCCAAAGTGAATCGCCGCCTCACGATGCCGTCTGCACGCTGCGCCCTGTCCGTTCCCCTGTCCATTTGTGTGCTTGCTTTTGAGCGCATCAGCCCGTTTCACCTGTCGGTTCCCTGCGTGGTGTTTGGTGAGTCGCACCCGGGCGTGCCGGCGATGCGGCTCGAGATTTGTGCGGAGCGCCCCGGCCTGATCCCCAGCAGCGTCGGGATGGGCCTGCAGATCCCACAGGGCTTGCAGGCGATGGCGGCGGCGGATGTGGTGATCGTGCCGAGCTGGACCGACCCCGAGCTGCCGGCCTCGCCCCTGGTGCTGGAGGCCTTGCGTGCCGCCCACGCCCGAGGCGCTCTCGTGGTGGGCTTGTGTCTGGGCGCGTTTGTGCTGGCTCAGGCCGGCCTGCTGGACGGGCGACAGGCCGCCACGCACTGGGCGCATGCGGCGGACATGGCGCGCCTGCACCCCGCG
This sequence comes from Rubrivivax sp., assembly GCA_027484885.1. Lineage (GTDB taxonomy): Bacteria > Pseudomonadota > Gammaproteobacteria > Burkholderiales > Burkholderiaceae_C > Paucibacter_A. Next base: position 3,411 of record JAIXSD010000628.1, on the reverse strand, counting down.
GTGCAGCTGATGCCCGATGTGCTGTACGTGCAGGATGGCCAGATCCTCACCTCGGCCGGAACCGCCGCCGCCCTCGATTGCTGCCTGCATCTGCTGCGCCAGCGCCTGGGCCAGGCCGTGGCCAACCGCGTGGCGCGGCGCCTGGTGACCGCGCCACACCGGCAGGGCGGGCAGCTGCAGTTCATCGAACAGGCCCTGCCCAGCACCGGGCGCCACGAACGCCTCGGCGGCTTGCTGCAAAGCCTGCAAGAGCGCCTGCATGAGCGGCACAGCGTGGATGCCTGTGCGGCCCAGGTCGCCATGAGCCGGCGCACCTTCACCCGCCAGTTCCAGCAGCACACCGGGCAGACCTTGGGCGACTGGTTGCTGCACGCACGGCTGCAACAGGTGCAGCAGCTGCTGGAGAGCAGCGATCTGGGCATGGACGCGATTGCCGTGCAGACCGGCCTGGGTTCGGCCGCCTCGCTGCGCCGCCACTTTCAGCGCCGATTCGCCGTTTCACCGAGCGCCTGGCGCGAGACGTTCCGGGGGCGATGAGAGCGCGACAAAAGGGCGCTACCAGGGCGCTCAGCCGGCCTTCAAATGGGCCTCGAGCAAGGGCACAAACAGGCGCAATCGGGCCGGCATCAGGCGCGAGGCAGTGACCAAGTACACCGGCACCGGCCGCAGGCACCACTCCGCCAAAACCGGGGCCAGGCGGCCGGCCGCCACATCGGGCGCTGCCAGGCGCTCGTCCAAGGCGGCAATGCCCGCGCCTCGCAAGGCCAGCTCGCGCTGCACACCCATGCCGCCAGCGACGAAGCGGCTCTCCAGCGGCAGGGTGAAGAGACCGGCGCCGCGGTCGCGGCGCTCCAGCGTCCATTGCCCATGGGCCGGACCTTGCATCATGCAGATCAGCTCGTGAGCCGCCAGATCGGCGGGCTGCTGCAGGCCTGAGCGCGTGGCCAGATAGCCGGGCGAGGCAAACAAGGCCCGGCGCACCTGCCCCAAGCGGCGCGCCACCAGCGTGGAATCCTGCAAGCTGCCGATGCGCAGGGCGGCATCCAGGGGCTCGCTGAACAGATCGGCGCGCCGCGTGGACAGGTCCAGCTCCACCTTGACCTCGGCGTACTGCTGCGCAAACGCGAGCAGGGGGTCGGGCAGGTAGAGGCTGGCAAATTCCGGCGTGCAACTCAAACGCAGGGTGCCGCTGACACGATCCTGCATGACGGCCAGGTCTTCGTGCACCTGCCGTGCCTCCTCGACCAAGGGCGAGCAGCGGGCGTAGTAGGCCGCCCCCATCTCGGTCAGGTCCACCCGCCGGGTGGTTCGGTTCAGCAAGCGGCTGCCGAGCGCCGCCTCCAGCTTGGCAATGCGGCGCGACAGGGTGGACGCCGGCAAGTCCAAGCGCTCCGCCGCGCGCGAAAAGCTGCGGGTGTTGACCACCTCCACGAACAGGGCGATGTCGCTGAGATTGGGCTCCACGATTACTCCAAAAATGAAATATTAAGTTTCATTAAATCTATTTATTCCAAATTTTCACAAACATAGACTGCCACACATCGCCCATTTGGAACACCCCGGAGAGCCTCCATGACCCAACAAAACCATCGTCGCCAATTCATCGCCGGCAGTGCCGGCGCCGTCGCCGCACTCGGCAGCCTGAGCAGCAACCCCGCCACCGCGGCACCCGCCGGCCACGCCATGAACCCACACACAACCAAAGCCACGGCCATGAAGCAAGACCACAGCGCCTGCAAGATCGACAACACCGCCCTGATCCTGGTGGACCACCAGGTGGGCACCATCGGCTGGGCCGGTGAGCTGGCCAACGAGGCCGAGCGCGATCAGCTGAAGATGTGGGTGCGCGTGATGGCCCGCTTTGCCAAATCAGCCGGCATCCCGGTGGTGCTGACCAGCAGCCTGGAAGGCGAGGCCCAGGGCCCGCTGCTGCCCGAGTTCAAGACCTTGCTGCCCAAGGAATACGAGCAGCGCATCCAGCGCACCGGCGTCATCAACGCCTGGGACGACCCGGCCTTCGCCAAGGCCGTGCGGGCCACCGGCAAGAAGAACCTGCTGATGGGCGGCCTGACCACCGACGTCTGCCTGGTGCCGCCCGCGCTCTCGGCCAAGGCCGAGGGTTTCAATGTCGTGGCCCTGATGGACATTTCCGCCGCCTGCACCAAGATCGCCGCGCAAAACTGCCGCGACACACTGCAGCGCGCCGGCATCGACACCATGACCGTGACGCCCATGATCACCAGCATGCTGGGCAACTACAAGAACCCCGCCTCGGCCGGCTTCTTCGAAGCCTTCGGCAGCGAGGGCGTGTTCCAGGCCTTCGCCAAGGGCAATCTGCGCTGATCTTTCTGCATGCCCGGTCCTCTGACGGCCAGGCCGGACGAGGGCCGGGCCGCTCCGTCAAGGACACCATGTCAACTCTGCGAAGCATTCTTCACCGCGAGGCCGGCCATGCGCTGGGCCCGATCCGCCGCATGATCGCGCCGCTGACCTCGGGCGAGCGCCTCAAGCCCTTCGTCTTCCTGGACTTCTTCAATGCCGAGGTCGAGCCCGGTTTCGGCTTTGGCTGGCACCCCCACTCGGGCATCGCCACCTTGACCTGGCAGCCCGACACCGAGGTCGACTACGAAGACACCACTGGCCAAAAAGGGGTGCTCGCACCCGGCGGCCTGGAATGGATGAACGCAGGCGGCGGCGCCTGGCACCGCGGCCACCTGCTGAGCCGCGGCCATGCCACCGGCTTCCAGCTCTGGGTGGCCATGCCCCCGGGCGTGGAGGACGGGCCCGCCTTCGGCCAGTACATCCTGCCTGCCAATGTGCCCAAGCTGAGCATCCCCGGCGGCGAGCTGCAGATCTTGCTGGGCGAGGTGAGCAGCGCCGACGCACGCGCCACCAGCCCGATCGAATCACACCAGTCGATGAACTACATCGTGCTCACGCTGGAGCGCGGCGCACGCTGGACCTTCAGCCCGCCCGCCGCCCATGAAATCGCCTGGGTCATGGTGTTCGACGGCGAGGCCAAGGTCCAGGGGCAAGCGGCCGGGCATGAGTTGCTCACGCTGGACACGCATGGCGACATCGAGATCCAGGCCAGCAGCCCCAGGGCACGCATCCTGATCGGTACGGCCGCACCGCATCCCTATCCGCTGGTGACTGGCCACAGCTCGGTGCACACGCGACGCGCTTCGCTGCTGTCGGCACAGACGCGCATCCGCGCCACCGCGCCGTGGGAACGGATCAAGCAGCGCGACGGATCGTTCACCTCCTGAGCGAGCCGCTGGAGGCCGCTGGTCAGGGCGATCCCCGAGGCACGGGATCGTTCGCCTCAGAGCCGGCAGGTGCCGGCCCGCAGCACAGCCTCAAACTGCTCGGGCGGCAGCGGCCGCGCGAACCAATAGCCCTGCTGCAGGC
>JAIXSD010000103.1 GCA_027484885.1 Rubrivivax sp. | reverse complement strand
GTCGATCAGCAGCAGGCCGACCTCATGGCCGCCGCGGCGCGCCTGCTCGATGGCGCGCTCGACGCGCCAGATCAGCTGGCGGCGGTTGGGCAGGCCGGTCAGGGCGTCGAAGTGGGCCAACTGGCGGATGCGGTCCTCAGCCTGGCGGCGGTCGGTCACATCCTGCATCACGCCGGTGTAGCCGTTGGCATTGCCGTGTTCGTTGAACTCAGGCTCGGCTTCGATGTGGACCACACGCTGGCGGCCATCGAGCAGGGTCACCGGCAGATCGGTCACCAGCACCGAGTTGTGGGCAATCACGTCGCGCAGCAGGCGCAGAAAGAGCGTGCGCTCCTCGTGCGGGATCATGCGCATCACGCCGATGAAATCGAGCCCTTCTTGCGGGCCGCGGCCGAACACGCGTAGGGCCTCGGCGGCCAGGGTGAAGCCGCCGCCCAGATGCCACTCGAAGCTGCCCATGCGGGCCAGGTCTTGCGCGCGGGCCAGGCGCGCCTTGCTGCGCTCCAGCTCGATGCGGGTGCGCGAGCTGCGCAGCAGGTAGCGCAAGCGCCCGGCCAGCAGGCTCCACTGGGGCGACTTGACGAAGAAATCGGTGGCGCCGACCTGGTAGGCGCGGTTGATCGAGGCCTCGTCGTCCAGGCCAGTCAGCATCAGCACCGGGGTCGATTCAAAACCAGGGAACTCGCGCAGGCGGGTGCAGGTTTCGAATCCATCGAGCACCGGCATCATCGCGTCCAGCACGATCAGGTCGGGCGACATATGGGCAATCATGTCCAGCGCTTGTGCGCCGCTGCTGGCCGAGGTGACATCGAAGCCGCGCTCTTGCAGGGCGGCGCTGGTCATCAGCAGGTTGACCTCGTCGTCATCGACCAGCAGCACCTTGGCGCGTGCGGGCAGGTCGTCGTCGAGCTGGGGGCCGGCTGATTTCATGGTGTCGTCGGGGCGAGGCTGGCCACGGCCAACCTCACCTGTTGAATGTCCGCCAGCATAGCGTCCAGCAGGGCTTCCAGGCCCTCGCTGTGCTGCTGGCGTGCGCGGCTTTCAATGTCGGCGCAGCGCTCGGCAAGGGCCATGGCGCCCAGGCTGGCTGACGATGACTTGAGCGTGTGGCTGACATGGCGCACCACGTTAAGGTCGAGTTGCTCGCCACGCGCCGCCGCCAGCTCGGGCAGCAGGCGGTCCAGGGATTTGAGGTAGGCGGCCAGCACCCGCTCGATCAGCTTGTTGTGGCCATCAGGGTCAAGCTCGCGCAGGCGGTCCAGCGCCACCGGGTCCAGGCAGGACGTCGCAGCGGCCGCCGAGCTGGGCTCGGCCGGCTCGGCCAGGGAGTGAGGGATCGGCGTGGGCGTGGACATGTCAGGAAACGCGGAGCAGGGGCGAGTGTGTCAGACCGGCTGAGCGTGGCGAGCGGTCGCGAGGCACCGGCTCAGGATAGCGTGGCTGGCGTGACAAAGCGTGTGTCCCCAAGAGTCCCATCAGAATGTGCATTGGTGGCCGGCCAGGGGCCGGACGGAAGTTGCCTATTTTGCCCCTTGCCAAGCGGCCCACCGGCCGGAAAAGGCCAAATGGATCACGCCAGGGCGGTGGGTGCAAACCGGCAGTCACTGATGGAATGTAGCCGCAGTGTCAAGCACATGATCCAAGCGTCTGCGGCGCTCTCGCCCGGCGTTTCCGGCGACTGCCCAAAAGCCGGGCACGCGCTCCGTACAATGATTCGCATGAACAGCCTCAGCGATGCCCGCGCCAGCACACGCCGACTGCCCCGTCGGGCCGCCGCTGCGTCACTGGCCCTGGTGCTGGGCCTGCTGGTCTTGGCCGCCATGGCCTGGTTCATCACCTTGCAAGATGCCGCGCATCTGAGCGTGGCTGTGGTGGTGCTGACGGTGTTCTGCACCGCGGTGCTGGCCCTGTTGCTGGCCGGCCTGGGCTGGCATGTGGGGGTGCGCCTGACCCGCCAGCGCATGCACGAGGCCTTGCGCGAGGCGCGCCAGCACAGCCGCTTGCTCTCGCAGCTGCAAACCGGCTGGCAATGGGCCACCGACGCCGAGCACCACCTGGTGCGCTGGCAGGGGCCGCGTGATGTGCTCAGCTCGCAGTGGGTGGGCAGCACGCATTGCCAGACGCTCTGGGAGCGCTTTCGCCTGGCGCCCGGTGAAGACCTGCCCGAGGGTGCCGACCTGCGCGAGCAGCTGAGCCGCCAGGCGGCTGAGTTTGAACTCCAGCTCCAGCCGATCGCACCCGAGCTGGCACCCGGCACCTGGGTGCTGCGCGGCCTCGCGCGCTGGGATGCCCAGGGCCGCTTCGAAGGCTACTGCGGCACGGCACGCCTGCTGGAGTCCGACGCGGCGGCGGTGCCCAGTCAGCCCCCGGCCCAGGCCAGCACTGCCTGGCTGGATGCCGTGCCCGGCCCGGCCTGGCTGCTCAGCGTGGCGCCGCCGGTGGTGCTGCTGGCCCAGAACGCCCAGGCCGCCGCGGCCGGCGCCCGGGTGGGCGAGCGCTGGCAGGACTGCCAGGCCCAGTTCCCGGCCGCGCTGAGCGAGCGCCTGAGCGGCCAGCTGCCCAAACCCTATACCGACGCCTCGGGCAGTTATGCCTTGGCGGTGCTGCCGCCGTTGCCGCCCCCGGCTCCGCCGGCGCCCGTGGATGCCGGCGAGCATGAGTCTTTCAGCTACACCGTGTCGCACGATTTGCGCGCGCCGCTGCGCGTGGTCGAAGGCTTTGCCCGCATCTTGAAAGAGGACTACGGCCGCCTGCTGGACCGCATTGGCAACGACCATCTGGACCGGGTCATGGGCGCGGCCGCGCGCATGAACAGCATGATCGATTCCCTGCTGTCCCTGTCCCAGCTCTCGGCCCAGCCGCTGGCGCGCCAGCCGGTGGATCTCTCGCAGCTGGCCGGTTTTGTGGTGGAAGAGTTGCGTCGCAGTGCGCCCGAGCGTTCGGTGACTGTGCACATTCAGCCACGCATGGTGGTGCAGGGCGACCCGACCTTGCTGCGCATGGTGCTGGAAAACCTGCTCGGCAATGCCTGGAAGTACAGCGGCAAATGCGCGCAGGCGCAGATCCGTTTCGAGGCGCAGGAGGAAGAAGGCCAGTGGATTTACCGCGTCAGCGACAACGGGGCCGGTTTTGATATGCGCTTTGCCGACCGTCTGTTCGGCGTGTTCCAGCGCCTGCACAGCGCCAGCGATTTCCAGGGCACGGGTGTGGGCCTGGCCTCAGTGCGGCGCATCGTGCGCCGCCATGGTGGCGACATCTGGGCCGAGTCGGCTGTGGGCGAGGGCGCCCGCTTCTACTTCACATTGGCCGGCTGAGCCAGCATCTCCAGGGCCTCGACCAGCAGGCGGGCCTGCTCGGTGTCCGAGCGGCCTTCACTGGCGCTGAGCTTTTGCAACCGGGCCAGGGCATCGGCGCGCGACAGCGAGTAACGGTGCATCAGCACACCCACGGCAATCGCCTGCACCTCGTCCAGCACCGGATGCGGCTCGCGCCGCGCGGCCGGGCCGGGCTCAGCCGGGCCGCTCTGGCGGCGGTTGGCAAAGGCGGCCTCCACGGCGGGCACGATCTGGTGGATGTCCAGGGGCTTGACCAGATAGGCCACTGCACCCAGTTCCTTGACCTTGGCCACGGTTTCCTCGTCGGCGAAGGCCGAGAGGAACATGAAGGGGATTTGCAGGTACTCGCGCAAGTAGGCGGCGACGTCGAAGCCGCTCAGGCCTTCCATGCGGATGTCCAGCAGGGCCAGTTCGGGGCGGTGCTCGCGCGCCAACAGGATGGCATCGTCGCCATTGTCGGCATCGATGACTTCGAAACCGGCCTGCGCCAGACCATAGGTCAGGGTCGCCAGAACCAGACGGTCATCGTCCACTACGAGAATCTTGCCCTTGCTGCTCACCGCTGGAGGTCCCCCGCTGTGCTGGAATGCGGCCGGCTGCTGCCGACCTTGTGTTTGGCTGGCATTGTCGCCCAAACCGGGGACCGGGGCGTCCTGGGGTGAGTACGGGGCTGTGCGGAGCCGTACGGGCGCGGCTTTTCGACCCCGGCGTATCAGTTCCGGCCGCTCAGGGCGCGCTTTGCAGGCTGACGCTGGGCTGCAGCAGCTCGACCCGGCAGACCACCAGATCACCTTGCTGCTCCAGGCTCAGCCGTGCCGTGCGGCGCGGCAGCAGGGCGCGCACCAGGCCCAGGCCCGAGACGCCGCCCGGCACCTGCGCCAGGCTGAAGTCGGGCGGCAGTTGCCCCGGGTTGGTGATGGCCACGCTGACGCTGTCCACCCCGCAGTGCAGGGTGCAGCTGACCGCGCCGGCCGGGCTGTGCTTGAGCGCATTGCTGAGCAGTTCGTTGAGTGTCAGCGCGATCGGGATGGATTCCGCCTCGGGCAGGGTCCAGTCATTGACCCGCTCGGAGGTCAGGCCCTCGATGTGGCTGGCGATCTGGCGCCCGCTCATGCGCTGCACCGAGCCGATGATGGCATCGACCACGCGGCGCAGGCGCAGCGGACCGGAGCTGCCGACCTGCAGGCCGTAGACCTGGGCAATCGCCTGAACCTGGCCGACCGCCTCGTTGATGACGCCGGCCACCTCGGGGCGGCGCGCGGCAATCTGCTGCAGCAGGCCGGCCACGCCTTGCAAATTGTTCTTGATGCGGTGGTGCACCTCGCGCACTAGCAGCTCGCGCTGCGAGATGGCGGCTTGCAGTCGCGCCTCCTCGGCGGCGCGGTGCTCGGTGACATCGCTGGCCACCAGCAGCAGCTGTTCAGGCGTGCCTTCGTCGATGGAGTCCGGGCTGTCACCGGTGCCGGCCAGGTGCAGGATGCGGGCATCCCAGACGCGCTCATGCTCGCCTTCGCCCAGCCGGTACTCGCGCTGCAGCACCGTGCTGGCGCTGGCCGACAGGGCGCTCAACATATCGCGCCGGATCATCTCGCCCTGCAGCGGGCCGAACAGATCCTCGGGGCTGGCGCCCATCAACTCGTCTTCGCTGCGGCCGGCCAGGGCGGCGGCGGCCTGGTTGATCTGCTCCACGCGCAGGGTCTTGGCGTCGTGCAGGCTGATGGCCAGCGGCGCCGCTTCGATGATGCGGCTGAGCGATGCCTGGGCCTGCAGGGTTTGCGCCTCGGCCTGGCGGCGGCGGTCGATGTCCAGCAAGGCAAAGGTCAGCTGGCGGCCGCTGCCGCGCGTGCCGGTGACCACCACATTGCCGACCACCCAGAACTCGCGGCCATCGCGGGCCTTGAGCCGGCACTCGAAGGCCTCGGTCTGGCCCTCGGTGAGCTCGTCCAGGTAGTGGGTTTGGCGGAAGGGGTGGTCCGAGGCCGGCGTGGCCACCATGCTCATGGGCTGGCCGGCGAATTCGCTCAGATCGCCGCCGAACATGCGCCGCGCCGAGCGGTTCATCCACTCGATGCCGCCGCGGCCGACGGTGACGATGCCCACCAGCACCGAGTCCAGCACGGCGCGCTCGCGCTCGGTCTGCAGCATCAACGACTGTTGGGCGCGCCAGCGGTCATCCACATTGACGTAGGTGGCGATGATGCCTTCGTCCGGCGCACCGGGCCGCATCACGCGCTTGCTGACCTGCATCCAGAGCACGCTGCCGTCCTGGCGGCGCACGCGGCGCTCGCCGCGCCACAGGCCTTGGCGCTGCAAGGCCTCGCGCACCTCGGCACTGAGGTGCTCGAAATCCTGGGGTGACTCGAACAAGGCCTCGTGCGCCAGGCCGCCAAGCTCGTGGATGCGGTATCCGGTCAGTGCGGCCAGGGCGTCATTGGCGCGGGCGATGCGGCCCTTGCGCAAGATGGCGATGCCCACATCGGAGAGGCTGAACATCAGCTCGCGGTCCTGCACCAGGGCTTCCAGCTCGCTCTGCTGGGCCTTGAGGCGGGAGATGTCGCTGATCACGGCGATGGTTTCGCTCTCGCGCGGCGGGCCGCTCTCGAGCTCGCCAGCCTCGGAGGGCGCGCGCACCTGGCGAAGGCTCAGCGAGAGCCAGCGCGGCTGGGCCGCTTCGCTGCCGACCTGCAGGAACTCGGCCTCGAAGGTCTGCTGGGCCTGCAGCGTGGGCAGGGCATCCTGCACCTGCTGGGCCAGCTCAGGCAGGGCGGCGAAGAGCTGGGCCACCGGCGTGCCAGCGTGTTGCAGGCCCGGCAGGCCCAGCATCTGCTCGAAGCCGCCGTTGCAGCGCACCAGCTGGTTGCCGCGCAGATAGGCCAGGCCCAGGCTGGCGCTGTCCATGATGGTGGTCAGCTCGTGCAGCAGCTGTTCGCTGCGGGTTTCGGCCTGGGTCTGGGCGGTGACGTCCAGGGTCACCACCGAGGTGGTGCGCTTGCCCGAGGCCAGCTGGCCGGGTTCGACCCGGGTCAGCAGCCAGCGCCGGCCCAGCTCGGGGTGGCGCACGGCGTAGCGGACCTCGATGCGGTCGCCTTTCTTGAGCGCCCGCTGCAGGCGCTCGAATTCATGGAGCGAGCTGGGCTCGACGATGTCGCGGCCCACGCCCTGCAGGCTGGCCAGGGAGTTGCGCTGGGTGGCCGCGGCCTGGCCCAGATTGGCGCCGCCCGGCGGGCTGCGCGGCGTGCGCGGGCGCAGCCAGCCGGCATCCTGCTGGAAGGTGGCCAGGCCGACTCCGGCGGTGTCCATCAAGGCATCGAGCTGCTGGTGGGCGAGGTCGCGCTCCTGCTCGGAACTGCGGTCCTCCAGCACGGCCAGATAGCGCCGTGCCGGGCCGCTGCTGCCGGCCTGGGGCCGCAATCGGCCGAGCAGCCAGCGTGTGCGGCCGGCCGGGTCCACCAGGGTGGCCTGGGTCAGCAGGCCGTCTTCGTGCGCGCTCAGGGCTTCGGCCAGGCGGCCGTTTTCCCATGCCAGCAGCTGCTGGATGGCCGGGTCGGCCTCGTGCAAGGTGCTGGGCGGCTGCAGGCACAGGGCCGTGAAGGCACTGTTGACCTTGAGCAGCAGGCCCTGGGCATCGAAGCTGCACATGGGCAGGGGGCTCATTTCGAACCACTGGGCCAGCTCGGCTTGGGCGCGCTCGGTGTTCTCGCGCAGCAAGGCTTCGCGGGCCTTGGCGTCGCCGCTCAGGGCCGGGCCTTCGTGGGCATGCTCGGCGGCGGCGGCGCCGGCCAGCTTGCCGGCGGCGGGCTTGCCGCGGTGTTTTTCTTCCGGCCGGGCATGCAGCATCCAGCGCGCAGCATCGTCGGCGCGGGGCTCCAGGGTCACCAGGGTCAGCAAGGCGCGCTGGCCATTGGCCAGCTTGATGCCGGTGGGCGGCGGGCCTTGGCGGCCGTCCAGCAGGGCGCGGCTGGCCAGGCGCAGCCAGTCGCCGACGCGGCCGCCATGGCTGGTCTGCAGGCCATGCAAGCCCTTGCCGCCACTCAGGCCCGCCGCCTGCTCGAGCAGGCTTTGCGCGCTGGGGTTGGCCTCCACCACCTCCAGCGCCTCACCGAGCAAGAGCACCGGGTCGCTGATGAGTCCGAACACCCCGCGCAGGGCGGCGAGGTCTTGGGGCAGGAGGGAGAGTTGGGCTGACAGTTGAGCGGACATGTGGGCCGAGTTTACGGGGCGCCCGGCCGGGTGCTCGCTCACTCGAGTTGGGCGGCCTTGTTCAGGGCGCGCAGCACACAGTGATTGATCTCCTCCGCCCCCAGCATCAGCTGCTCGGCGGCGGCGCGGAAGTCGTAGACCGACTCGTTCTCGATCGCGTGCACCAGCTCCAGATAGGGCTGGTAAGGACCGCTGCCATCGACCAGGGCCTGACGCACGCGCTCCGGCATGGGGATGGATTGCAGCAGCTTGGTGAAGGGCTGTTTGAGCATGTGGTCCAGCAGCGAGAACAGGCCGCAGATGAACATCTCGTCGCGCAGCTCGCTGTCGCTCATGCTCTTGGCCAGCTCTTCCATCAGCAGGCCGCGGCGCAGGGCGGCAAACATGATGGGTCGCATGCTGTGGTCCTTGCTGGCCGTGGTCAGCAAGAGGGCCAGCCAGCGCTTGAGGCGTGGATAGCCCAGCAACATGATGGCGTGGCGGAAGGAGGACACCTCGACCGGCAGGCCGAAGGCGGCCGAGTTCAGGTAGCGCAGCAGCTTGAAGGCCAGGCTGGGGTCGCGCTTGAGGGTTTGCTCCAGGCGCTCGATGTCTTCGTCCTGGTCGACCCGCGACATCAGCTCGACGATGACTTGCAGATCGGCCTGGATGTCGCTGCGCGGTGCATTGGGTGGCGGCTCGTAAGCGCCCTGCATGGGCCACCCGATCACGCCGGCGGCACCACGGCCGAAAGCGCCGTCGATGTCGGCCGCGCTGCGCAGGCCGGCCACCAGGCGCGGCAGGGTGCTGGCCTCGCCGCCGCGTTGCTCATCGTCCTGGTCCAGCACCTGCTGGGCAAAGCAAGCGTTCAGCTCGGCTGGCAGGGCAGCGCTGGGCCGGCCCTTGAGCAGCAGGCCGTTGCCACGCTTCTTGAGGGCGCGCAGCGCTTCGCCCAGGCCCTCGTCGGCGGCCATGAAGGCGGGCACCTCGAACTGCACATGGGCCGGCGCCTCGGCGCGCAGCAGTTCCTGCAGCAGGCCTTCGTTGAGCACATTGAGGATAACCTGGGGGCCGCCCGCCGGCCAGACCTCGGACACGGCGGCCAGCAGATCGGCCGCGTCGAGCTGGGCGTCCGGGCGCAGCGGGATCACGGTCAGGCGGGTGGCCGTGACCATGCGCTGGCGGTCGATCAAGGGGGTGTAGCCGAGGGCCAGGGCGCTCAGGATGGGATGGTTCATGACTCCGCGGATCCGATTCGGGGGTGTTCAAACATTGAGGTACTGGAACAGCGACATGCGCTGCACCATGGCGTAAGTCTTCAGGGCGGTGTCGTAGCCGGTCTGCTGGTTCTGGAAGTCGGAGATGCCTTGGACCATGTCCAGGTCCTCGGCGGCCGAGCGTTCGGCCTGGTTGTACTGCTTGAGTGCGGCCATGCGGGATTCGGTGCCGTCCAGATTATTCAGTCTCTCACCCAACTGACTGCGAACATTTTGTAAGTTCGTCATCACCGCATCCAGATCGCGCACGCGGCCCGAGTTGGACTGCGAGATCTCCACGCCGGTGCGCAGCGGTGTGCGCAGCTCGGCCACGGTGCGGTCCAGCACGTCGAAGAGCTTGAGCGAGTTGGTCGCGGGCTTGATCTCGAAGCGGTCGCCATCCACCGGCTGGCCAGAGATGGTCACGGCCATGCCGTCAAAGGTGATGGCCTTGCCCGGCGCGAACGGGGCGCTGAAGGCCGGTGTGCCGAGGTCGGTGTCGGTCACGGTGATGGTCTGGGCTGGGCTGGCGCCGCTGATTTCGATCAGGTAGTTGTGGCCGGTCAATTGAGACGGGTCGGCGGTGCGGCCGGCGTCGATCCAGCCCTTGGGCGAAACGCCCGGCGGCACCGAGATCAGATTGGGCAGCGGGCCGGTCTCAAACGTGCCATTGCCGCTGCGCGCCTGTTCGAACACCAGGCGGCCGTCCACGGTCAGGGGGAAGTTGTCGATATTGCCGGTCTGGATGGAGCCCGAGACGCCGTTGAAGCGCACGCCGCCGGCCTGGTCCAGGAAGGGCGGGTCGCTGGCGCCCTGGCCCGAGAACAGAAAGCCGCCGGCGCCGTCGCCGCGGTTGGCAATGGCCAGCAGCTGGTTGCGCAGGCCGGCGATCTTGTTGGCCAGGCCGGCCCGTTCGGCATCGCTGTAACTGGCGTTGCCGGCGGCGATCATGGTTTCGCGCATCTGCTGCAGCAGCTCGTTGGCGTCGCCCAGCGCGGCTTCGCTGAGCGTCATGCCATTGCGGCTGGCCTCCAGCGCGCGCTGGTTGGCATCGACCCGGCCGATGGTGGACAGGGCGCGCTCGGAGCGCGCCGCGCCGGTCGGGTCGTCGCTGGCCTTGGTGATCTTTTTGCCCGTGGTGAGCTGCTGCTGCGAGGCCTGCATGGACTCCTGGCGGCGCTGCAGGGTGGCGATGCTGCTGTCAAAGATGTTGGCGGTGGACAGGCGCATGGGAGTCTTCCTGGTTGGGGCGCGGTGACGCCATCAGCGGGCTGCCATCTGCAGCAGCTCGTCGAACAGTTTTTGCGCGGCCTGCAAGACCTTGGCGGCGGCCTGGTAGCCCTGTTGGAACTGCATCAGCCGTGCGGCTTCTTCGTCGAGGTTGACGCCGGCCTGGCCGGCCCGGGTCTGTTCGGCATCGGCGGCCACGGCCACCGAGACGCTGGAGAGGTAGGTGGCGCCCTGCACGCGCGAGCCGATCTCGCTCATGGTGGCGGAGTAGGCTTCGTTGATGGTGGCGCCCACGGCGATGCTGCCGTCGGGGCGCTGGCGCTGGCCGACGAACTTTTCCCCCTGGATGTTCAGGAAGGCCTTGGCATTGCCGTTGTTGGTGGCGGGGAACTGGGTTCGCTCCAGCGAGATGGTGTCGTTCTTGCGCGGCACGCCGTTCAAGCTCATCTCGAAGCCGAGGTCGATGGGCGGCGTGGCATTGGGCTCGTTGCCGATGTTCTGGCCAGCGGCCCAGGTGCCGTTGAGCACCGAGCCATCGGCCAGGGTCAGGGTGTATTGCAGCTTGGCCGGGTTGGCCGGATCCGGGTCGCCAAAAGCCAGGCTGATGGGCAGCTTGGTGGCATCGAAACGGTCGTTGACAGCGTAGATGGAGTTGACGGTGGCCGAGCCCTTGTTGTCCACATTGGTGGTGGCGGTCAGGGGCGAGGCGGCGGCGATGCCGGTGGGTTGCTCCAGCACACGGCGCATTTCCACGGCGGCCTGGGCCACGGGCTCCAGGCGGTAGGAGTCGCCCGGCGCGGGCGGCGTGGCGCCGAAGCTGATCTTGAAGCCATCGATGGTGTCGCCATCGACCACGTTTTGCGTGTAGCCGTCACTGAGCCGGGTCAGCTTGTAGGTGCCGGAGCCGCTGAGATCGCTCTCCAGGCGGTAGGCGCTGGCTTGCAGCTGGCTGGCGTTGGTGATGGTCATGCTCACGTTCGAGGCAAAGCTGCCATCGGCGGCGCGGGCATTGGTGGTGGCCGGCAGGGCGCGCGGCTGGCCAAAGCCGAAGATGGGCACGCCCTTGCCCGGCGGGTCGGACAGGTCCAGGCCCAGGGCCTGCTGGTCGTTGACGCGCGAAGCCAGGGCCGCGGCCATCTGGCCCAGCAGATTGCGGGCGTCCTGCAAATCCTTGTTCTGGTACTGCAGCAGGGCGGACAGGGAGCCGCCGGTCAGCACGCTCTCGTCCAGCGAGCGCGGGCCGCCAGAATCGCTGATGCTCAGCGCGGCGCGCGAGCTGTCGTAGGGGTCTTGGGTGACGCTCAGCTCCTGCGCCTGCGCGCCCAGCACCAGGCGCTGGCCGCCGCCGATGAATACGCCCAGGGTGCCATCGCTGGCGGGCAGGGTGGTGACCTGGATGTATTTGCTCAGCTCGGAGACCAGCTTGTCGCGCTGGTCCAGCAGGTCGTTGGGCGTGTGGCCGTTGCCGTTGGCGCGCGAGATCTGGTCGTTGGCAAAGGCGATCTGCTTGCTCAGCTCATTGACCACATCGACATTGGCCTTGAGGTCGCTGACCACGCCCGATTGCAGCTC
>JAIXSD010000341.1 GCA_027484885.1 Rubrivivax sp. | reverse complement strand
TAGACGGCCAGGCCGGGCACGGCGCGTAGCTTTTTGCGCAGGCCCTCGACCACCTCTTTCATCGGCGGGCGCTCGCCGCGTGCTTTCAAGTTGATGAACATGCGGCCGGTGTTGACCGCATTGCCGCCGCCACCGCCTGCGCCCAGCGCCGCCGAGACGCTGGCCACGGCCGGGTCCTTGCGCACGATCTCGGCGGCCTGCTCCTGCAGCACCTGCATGGCGTTGAAGGAGATGTCCTCGGCCGCCTCGGTGCTGGCCTGGATCTGGCCGATGTCCTCCTCGGGGAAGAAGCCTTTGGGAATGCGGTCGTAGAGCCAAGCGCTGGCGGCAAAGCTCAGCAGGGCCACGCCCAGCACCCAGCGGCGGTGGCGCAGGGCGGCATCGAGGCTGCGGGTGTAGGCGGCCAGCACGGCGTTGAAGCCGCGCTCGAACAGGCGGCCGAAACGGCCTTCCTCCTGCGGCTCGTGGTGGCGCAGAAAGCGGCTGCAGAGCATGGGCACCAGGCTCAGCGAGACCACGGCCGAGACCAGGATGGACAGGCTGACCACCACCGCGAACTCATGGAACAGCAGGCCGATCACACCCGGCATGAAGAAGATGGGGATCAGCACCGCCACCAGCGAGATCGAGATCGAGACGATGGTGAAGGCCATCTCGCGCGCGCCGCGCACGGCGGCGGCAAACGGCTCCATGCCGGCCTCGACATGGCGGACGATGTTCTCCAGCATGACGATGGCGTCGTCCACCACCAGGCCCACGGCCAGGGTGATGCCCAGCAGCGAGATGTTGTCCAGGCTGTAGCCCAGGGCGTAAAGCAGGGTCAGGGCGCCGATCAGCGAGATCGGCAGCGACAGCGTCGGGATCAACGTCGCCACTGCCTTGCGCAGGAAGATGAAGATCACCATCACCACCAGGGCCACGGTCAGGGCCAGGGTGAAGTAGACATCGTGCAGTGATTCGCGCACCGAGAGTGAGCGGTCGTTCAGCGTGCTCATCTGCACCGAGGCCGGCAGCTGGGCCTGGAAGCGCGGCAGCATGGCCTTGACCGCATCGACCACCTTGACCGTGTTGGCATCGGGCTGGCGCTGCACCGCCAGGGTGATGGAGCGCTCGCCGTTGAAACTGGCGAAGGATTTGACCGTTTCGAAGCTGTCCTGCACCTCGGCCACATCACGCAGAAAGATCGGCGCGCCATTGCGGCTGCCCACCACGATGGCGCCAAACTCGCGCGCATTCTTGAGTTGCTTGTTGGCCTGGATGGTCAGGGTCTGGCGCGTGCCGTCGAGCACGCCCACGGGTGTGTTGGCATTGGCGCCGCGGATCGCGGTCTGCAGCTCTTCCAGCGTCAGGTTGCGCTGCTGCAGCAGCTCGGGGTTGACCTTGATGCGCACCGCATAGCGCTTCTGGCCAAAGATGGAGACTTGCGCCACGCCGTCCAGGGTGGAAAGGGCCGGGGTGATCAGGTTCTCGGCAAAGTCATTGAGCTCGGAGAGGTTGATCGAGGGCGAGGTCAGCGCCACCAGCAGCACTGGCGCATCGGCCGGGTTGACCTTGCGGTAGCTGGGCGGCGAGGTCATCTCGGTGGGCAGGGCGCGCAGCGAGCGGAACAGCGCCGCCTGCACGTCCACCGCGGCCGCATCGATATTGCGCGAGGGGTCGAACTCCAGAGTCAGCGAGGTCGATCCGAGGATGCTGCTGGAGGAAATCGCGCTCAAGCCCGCGATGGTGGAGAACTGCTTCTCCAGCGGCAGGGCCACCGACGAAGCCATGGTCTCGGGTGAGGCGCCGGGCAGGCTGGCCTGCACATTGATGACCGGCGTGTTGTAGGAGGGCAGGGCGGCCACCGGGATCTTGCTCCAGGCCGCCAGGCCGGCGATCACCAGGGCGAGATTGAGCAGCACGGTCATGACCGGCCGGCGGATGAAGGCTTCCGTCAGGCGCATGCTCAGACTCCGGCGGCGGATGCTGCGGATGCGGGCGCAGATGCGCCAGAGGCTGCCGCTGCCGCCGCAGCCCCGCGTTTGCCGCCGCCACCCTGGGCCGGGTTCAGCTGGGCCGGCTGGGGCTTGAGCGGCGTGCCGGGGCGCAGGTTTTGCTTGCCTTCCACCACCACGCTGTCGCCGGCCTTCAGCCCTTCGACCACGATCCAGTCCCCGAAGGGGTAGCGGGTCTGCACCGGGCGCATTTCGGCGCTCTTGTCGGCGCCCACCACATAGACGGATCGCTCGTTGCCGCGCTGGATGATGGCCGCCTGTGGCACCACCACCGCGTCCTTGATGGTACGCAGCGTCATGCGGATGCGCACGTACTGGCCGGGCCAAAGCGTCTGCTGGCTGTTGTCGAACTCGGCCCGCACCTTGATCGTGCCCGTCGTGCTGTCGACGAGGTTGTCGACAAAGCCGAGCTTGCCTTTCAGAGGCAGCTCCTTGGCCGCTTGATCACTGCCCCCGCGCGCGCCAGGCATCAGCAGCTGGGCATCCAGCGCGGGCGGGGTCTTCTCGCCCGGCGCGGCGCGCGTGGCCGCCAGCAGCGATGCCAGCTGGGTCTCCGGCAGGTTGAAGCTCACGCCGATGGGGTTCATCTGCACGATGCTGAGCAGGGGCGTGGCCGATGCGCTGCCGCCTTGAACCAGGCTGCCGGGGTTGACGCTGATCAGGCCGACGCGGCCGTCCATGGGCGCGCGCAGCTCGTTGTAGCCCAGGCTCAGCTGGGCGGTTTGCAGGGCGGCTTCATCGGCCTGCACGGCGGCGCGTTGGGCCTCCACCGCGGCCAGGCTGCTGTCCAGGGCGCTGGGGGCGATGAAGTTCTGGGCGCGCAGCTCTTGCGCGCGCTTGTACTGCCGCTCGGCATCGGCCAGGCTGGCGCGGTCGCGGGCCAGCTGGGCGCGGGCGCGCTCGACATTGGCCCGGTCCGGCCGGTCATCGAAGCGGAACAAGACCTGACCCCGACGCACGGTGTCGCCGTCCTTGATCAGCACCTCGCGCACCACGCTGCTGGTCTGGGCGCGCAGGTCCACGGTCTTGAGCGAGGCCACGGTGCCGCTGGCTTCCACCGTCACCGGCACATCCTGCAGCCGGGCGGCCATGACGCCGACGGTTTGTGGCGGGCTCTTGCTGCTGGAGTTGCCGGCCGTGCCACTGGCCGCGGAAGCGGGGCTGGCAGGCGCCGCGCTGTCGCCGCTTGGTTTGGGTTTCTTGTGCTGCTGGAGGTACCAGCCGCCGCCGGCCAGGCTCAGCAGGACGACGGTGCTCAGGGCGATGGGCTTGAGGCGCATTTCTTGTTCGCTTTCGGCGCAGGCACCGGGATATCGGTGCGCTGTGGGATGGGGTGCCCGAGCTTAAGCGATCAAGAAATGGCGTGTATTGCTGCTCCGTGAACGGGAGGGGCTTCAGGCCAGGGCCAGCATGGCGCGGGCGAGCTGCGCACCGACGCGGGCGTTGTGCTTCACCAGGGCGATGTTGGTGGCCAGGCTGCGGCCTTCGGTCAGGGCCTTGATGCGCGCCAGCAAGAAGGGTGTGACGGCCTTGCCCGTGATGCCTTGCGCCTCGGCCTCTTGCAGGGCTTGGGCGGTGATGGCCTCGATTTCCTCGCGCGGCATGGCCTCGGCGGCCGGCACCGGGTTGCTCACGACCACGCCGCCGCGCAGGCCCAGGTCCCATTTGCAGCGCAGAAAGCGCGCCTGCTCGGCGGCCGTGTCGAGGCGGAAGTCGGCCTTGAAGCCGCTGTCCGGCGTGTAGAAGGCGGCGAAGTTGTCCTGGCCCACGCTGAGCACGGGCACGCCGTGGGTTTCCAGGTATTCCAGGGTCAGGCCGATGTCCAGAATGCTCTTGGCGCCGGCGCAGACCACGGCCACCGAGGTCTGGGCCAGCTCTTGCAGATCGGCCGAGATGTCGAAGCTGGTTTCAGCCCCGCGGTGCACGCCGCCGATGCCGCCGGTCACGAAGACCTCGATGCCGGCCAGCTCGGCGCAGATCATGGTGGCCGCCACCGTGGTGGCGCCGATGCGGCCGCTGGCCAGCACGAAGGGCAGGTCACGGCGGCTGACCTTCATGGCCTCGGGCGAGCGGCCCAGCAGCTCCAGCTCGGCGTCCGAGAGGCCGATGCGGATCTTGCCGTCCAGGATGGCGATGGTGGCGGGCACAGCGCCCTCGGCGCGGATCAGGGCTTCCACCTCGCGGGCGGTTTGCACGTTCTGCGGGTAGGGCATGCCGTGCGAAATGAT
>JAIXSD010000542.1 GCA_027484885.1 Rubrivivax sp. | reverse complement strand
TGCGGGGCCGTCCTGGCTCAAGCTCTGGTAAATCTCGCTCCAGGCCTGCATGACCTGGGTGGTGCCCCAGCCATCCATCACCAGGTGGTGGAACTGGATGCTCAGGCCATGCAGTGCCGCATGGGCGCGCAGCAGGATGAAGCGCCAGGGCGGGTGCTCACCGAGCTCAAACGGCTCGGCCATGCGGGCATGCCAGTGCCGGGCCATGGCGGCTTCGGCCTCGGCGTCGCTGGCTTCCTGGAGCTCGATCACCTCCAAGCGGGCAGGGCAGGTGGCCAGCAGCAGCTGTTGGCCGTCGCTGCGAGGCACCAGGCGCAGGGCTTGGTGCCGGTCCACCAGGCGCTGCAGCGAGGCATGCAGGCGCGCGATGTTCAATGGGCCGCGCAGCACGGCGCCGCCGCCGATATTGAGATGGCTGCTGCCCGGCCAGGCCCGCTGATCGAGCCAGACTTCGCGCTGGCTCAGCGAGAGCGGCAGCAGGCGGTTCAGGGGTGCAGATGGCGGCAGCTCTGCCGATGGCGGCAGGCGGCCGCTGGCGCGCGTTGCCGCATCGGGCGTCGCAGGGGGAGCCAGCTCACCGGCGCTCAGTCCCTGGGCTTCAAATTGAGCAGCTGTGTGCGATCCCATTGTTCGATGTGTTCCATCGCGTGGCGGTAGCCCAGCTCGGCGATTTCGGCGCCCTGGCTGTAGGCCATGAGCGGGTATTTCGCCACCGGTGGTTCGAGGTAATGGTCGGCCTGGGTCCGGGCGCGCTGACGCTGGCCCAGGCTGCCGATGTGGCCGGCGCTGTAGAGGATGTCGGCAATTCCGGGGGCGGCTGGAGCCCCCGGGCGCAGCCAGCGTTTCAGCACCTGCCAGTTGGTCAGCCGCTGCAGGCCTTGGCCGGCGCGGAGGTTCTCGCGCACATCGACATCAACCGCAATGATGCTGCCGTTGCCGCGGCGCCGCTCGAGGGGCGTGCCCAGGCGCATGCGCATGGCCTGCACCGGCACGTTGTCGAGGATGGCGCCGTCCACCAGCAAGGCGCCGCCCTGCAGCACCGGCGGGAACAGGCCGGCAGGCGAATTGCTGGCCAGCACCGCGCGCCAGATCGGGCCCTGGTCCAGGGTGCTGGTGTTGCCCTCGCTGAGATTGCAGGCGGCAGCGAAGAAGGGCAGCCAGAGCTGCTCGATCAGGCGCTCGCCGAACAGGCGGCGCAGGTCGCGCTCGACCCGCCGGCCGGCGACCAGGGACACCAGAGGCAGGGTCAAGCGCTCGCCGCCGGCAGCGAAGCGCCGCGTCCGCGCCAGGATCTGGTCCAGGCTGTGGCCGCAGGCGTACTGCGCGGCGATCAGGGCGCCCATGCTGTTGCCGGCGATCAGGTCCACCGGCAGAGCATGCTCATGCAGGGCGCGCAGCACGCCCAGATGCGCAAAGCCACGCGCGCCGCCGCCGCCCAGCACCAGGCCCAGGGCACTGCCGGTCAGAAAGCGGGCCAGGCGTTGCGTGTCGCCCAGGCGGGCGCGGCGCAGGGGGTAGATGCGCTCCAGTTCACGGCCTTGCAGCCAGGGCGTGGGCAGCACGGGCTGCGGCTCGTGGGCATCGTGCAGCAGCACCAGGTGCTGGCGTTTCAAGGCGGCGCTGCCGTCCTCGGCCAGGAGTTGCCGTTCGGTGGTGCTGGGTGCGGCGTTGGCATGGGCGCCGCTGAGCAGGATCAGCTGATCGGCCTGGCGCAGGGCAAAGCGGGTCCAGGGCAGGGCACTGGATTCGAGCACAGGGTCGTCGCTCGGGAGGCCGGCCGCCTGGTAGACGATGAAGTCGTGATCGTCCTCCAGATGCGCCAGGGCCTCGCGCACTATTGGCTGGCCGTTGAGCAGCAGCTGGGCGGGCTCGCCCGGGCGCGCGGCCTGCTGCCGCACGTGGGCGGCGCGGCCTTGCAGGCTCAGACAGCGGCACAGGTCTTCGGCCAGGGCGGTGGCGCAGCCATCGGCTTCCAGCGCCGGCTGCAGGGGCAGCAAGGCAAGGGTCTGGGCCATGCGCTGGTGGCTGGGTGCGTCATGCTGCGGGCGCAGGCGTTCGTAGACGGCCTGCACAAAGACCTGGCACAGCTCGCCGGGGTGGCGCAGCAACAAAGCCTGGTAGGCGCTGCGCTTGAGCACAGCCAGGCGCGAATCGCGCACGGCGGTCACGTCCTGGGCGCGCGGCTGCTGCAGGATCAGGCCCAGCTCGCCAATGCTTTGGCCGGGCTGGATCTGGTTGTAGAGCAGCAGCTGCCCGTTCGGCCCGCGCCGGGTGACGCGCAGGCCGCCGCTGATGACGAAGATGATGGAGTCGGAGTCCTCGCCTTCGCGCAGCAGGGTCTCACCGCCGCGCACCAGGCATTCCTGCATGGCCTCAGCCATCTCGTCGATGATGGTGGGGGAGAGCGCGCCGAACACCGGGCTGGCCCGCAACATGGCCACCACCTTGGCCAGGCTGGCCTCGCTGTGGATGTGTTCGGGCAGGAACTCCATCGGTCCAGTCTAGCGGTCGACCCGGCGCCCGTGTGGGTAGAAAAGACAAAGAAAAAGCCCGCGCGTCGGATGACGCCGGGCTTCAATTGGCAGCGCCCATGGCGCTGCGCTGGATTGGTCAGGGAACGATCAGTTGCTGGTGCCCATGGCGCCGGCGAGGGCTTGCACCGCTTCTTCCAGCTTGGCCTTGCCCAGGGCCTTGCACTGCTCGGGCGTGGCATTGGGTGCGGCGCCGAAGGTGGTGGCGCTCTTGGCCGGCTTGAACAGCAACTCCTTGCCCTTGCGCGGCACGACCACGGCGCGGGCGGTGATCACGCAGGTCTTTTGCGTCACATCGATGCCGCCTTCGACCTGGCTCAGGAAGCCCCAGGCCTTGGCCGGGAACAGCTTGACCGTGGCCGGGGTGATGCTCTTCAACCAGATGGCTTCGGCCGCGGCTTGATCCATCAGATTGGCGGTCGATTGGTCGTCGATCACGTACTTGGCCGGGGCGGCAAACGCGGCGGCAGCGGCGCAAGGCAGGATCAGGGCGGCGATCAGCTGGTTCAGTTTCATGGGTTTCCTTCGAGACATGCTTGTTGTTGCTTTGGCAGCGCGCAGTGGCGAGCTCACGCCATGCGTGCGCAGGCCCGGCAGTGTGGGGGCTGCGTCGGGCTTTGAGCCTCAGGGTTTACACGGGATCGTGGCCGGAGATGGGTGAACACCGCCTTCGTCCTCAGGCAAGCAGAGCACTGCTGATCTTGAAGGTCAGCCAGGCCGCCAGGTAGGCCAGGCCAAAGAGGTAGGCCAGCATCAGCGCTGGTGTCTTGTAGCCACCGGTCTCACGCCGTGCCGCGGCCAGGGTGGCGATGCACTGCGGCGCAAAGACAAACCAGGCCAGCACGGACAAGGCAGTGGGCAGGCTCCAGCTCTGTGCGATCAGCGGACTCAAGGCCTCGGCCGCATCGGCGCCGCCGCTCGACAGCGCATACACCGTGCCCAGGGCGCTGATCACCACCTCGCGCGCCGCCATGCCCGGCACCAGGGCCAGGCAGATCTGCCAGTTGAAGCCCAAAGGCTCGAACAGCGGTGCCAGGCCGCGGCCCAACATGCCGGCAAGGCTGTAGACGATGGCGGGTTCGCTGGCACCCTCCGGCGCACCGGGGAAGCTGGCCAGCAGCCAGAGCAGAAGCGTCAGCACCATGATGATGCCGCCGACCCGGCGCACAAAAATCACGGCGCGCTGCCACAGGCCCAAGGCGATGTTGCGGGGATGCGGCCAGTGGTAGGCCGGCAGCTCCATCATCAGCGGCCGCACCTGCGCCCCGCTTTGGGTGAAGCGCTTGAGCAGCCAGGCCACACACAGGGCGCCGAGGATGCCGGCCAGGTAGAGCCCGAACAGCACCAGGCCCTGCAGCTGCAAACCCCAGGCCAGTTGCCGCGCGGGAATGAAGGCGCCGATCAAGAGGGCGTAGACCGGCAGCCGGGCCGAGCAGGTCATCAGCGGCGCGATCAGGATGGTGACCCAGCGGTCGCGCGGGTTGGCGATGCTACGTGTGGCCATGATGCCGGGGATGGCGCAGGCAAAGCTGGACAGCAAGGGGATGAAGCTGCGCCCCGAGAGGCCGACGCTGCCCATCAGGCGATCGAGCAAGAAGGCCGCGCGTGGCAGGTAGCCGCTTTCTTCCAGGATCAGGATGAAGAAGAACAGGATCAGGATCTGCGGCAGGAAGACCAGCACGCCGCCGACGCCGGCGATCAGCCCGTCCACCAGCAGGCTGCGCAGCCAACCCTCGGGCAGGGCGCCGCCCACCCACTCGCCCAGGGCGGCCATGCCATCCTTGATCAAATCCATGGGCCCGGTGGCCCACGCGAACACCGCCTGGAAGAGCAGGAAGAGCACGGCCGCCAGGATCAGCGGGCCAGCCACCGGATGCAGCAGCACGCGGTCGAGGCGGTCGCTGGGCAGCTCGGGCAGGTCTTGGTCCAGTTGCAGGCGCTGCAGGATCTGCTTGATGCGTTCGTGGTCGCCGTCCGCCTCGCTGTGGGGCAGGGTGCCGGGCGCCCAGACCGCTTTGTCGTCCAGCAGGGTTTTCAGTTCGGCCACGCCGTCGCCTGCGGTGGCCACGGTGCGCAGCACGGGTACGCCCAGCTCGCGCGACAGCGCCTCGGTGTCGATGGCCAGGCCGCGCCGGGCGGCCAGGTCGGCCATATTGAGCAGCACCACGCAGGGCAGGCCCAGACGCTGTACCGCCAGCACCAGGCGCAGGGTGCGGCGCAGATTGGTGGCGTCGAGCACGCAGACCACCAGATCAGGGCGCTTCTCGCCGCGCGCGCGGCCGGCCAGCACATCGCAGGTGACGCGCTCATCGGGCGAGCGCGGGTTGAGGCTGTAGGTGCCGGGCAAGTCGAGCAAGCGCAGGGCGCGGCCGGCGGCGCTGAGCAGGCGGCCCTCTTTGCGCTCGACGGTGAC
Source organism: Rubrivivax sp. (assembly GCA_027484885.1). GTDB lineage: Bacteria > Pseudomonadota > Gammaproteobacteria > Burkholderiales > Burkholderiaceae_C > Paucibacter_A. The sequence goes on along the minus strand of JAIXSD010000542.1, from coordinate 928 downwards.
GCCGGCGTAGTTGGCCACTTTTTGCTGGCTGCCGGTCAAACGGTTGAAGAGGGCGGTCTTGCCGCAGTTCGGGTTGCCCACCAGGGCCAGCAGCGGCCCGCCCCGGTGCACATGGATGACGGCTTCAGTCATGCGCTGGCTCCGTCTGCGCCAGGGGTCTGCACCTGCACGCAGGCCGCCTCGGCGCGGCGCAGGGCAAAGGTGGACTGGCCGATGCGCACCACCAGCGGGTCACCGCCGGGCAGGCCGCGGCTGAGGATCTTGACCGCCTCGCCGGGCAGGAAGCCGATTTCGGCCAACCAGTCCGCCCATTCCGGGGCGTGGGCGGGGGCCTGCACGGCGAGCACCTGCATGGCCTGACCCAGATCGAGCTGCGCCAAGGTGGGGGTGTTGCCGGCCCTGGGGTTTGCGTCGTCGGCAGCCATGTGTTGGGTCGAGGGCGCACTCGCCGCGGCGGGCAGGGCGCTGGAGGCGCTGAGATCGGTCATGGGGGGGGCGTGATTCGTTGTCGGTCGCGGGTGTGGAGGAGCTTCGCTGCCTCACCGGCAGCTGTTCTGGCGGGCCTTCGGCGCCATCAGATCATGCTGGCGGTGTAATCGAGAATTATTCTCATTGTAGGCTTTGATGGGCCGCTCCAATGCCTGTGGCTTGGTGCAGCCCCAGTCTCGGGTGCGCTGAGGCGGCAGCCGGTGCCGGATCGGGCCGGCTGGAGGGTGCCTGGCTCGAAGCCTGAGCACACCGTGGCCTGTGTGGCGGTGCTGGCTGTGAAAGGGGCGCTCAAGGTGCCGGCGAGCGTGCGGCCATTTCCGGGCTGGAAAAGAGCCCACCCGAGTGGGTGTCCCTGCCTAGCGCCGCAGTTGCGCAAATGCATAAAATGGGGCGCGCAAACGTTTAGCGTTTTCCTTTATCAGCCGATACACTGAGTTTT
>JAIXSD010000222.1 GCA_027484885.1 Rubrivivax sp. | reverse complement strand
TCCAGCGCGCTCAGGCCGTCGGCGCAGCTGGCCACCAGCTCCAGCTGCGGCAGCTGGGCCACCCAGTCGGCCAGGGCTTCGCTGGCCAGGGGCTCGTCCTCGGCAATCAGGGTGCGGATGCGGGGTGTGGTGGTGGCGTTCATGAGGGTCAAGCAAACGGTTCAAGCAAACGGGTCAAGCAAGCGGGGCCTGGGGAATCCACAGGTCAACGCGGAAACCCGCCCCCGGTGCGGTGTGGATGTGCATGCGCGCGCGGCCGTTGAAATCGAGCGCGAAGCGGCGGCGCAGCGCGCCCAGGCCGATGCCGCCGCTGCGGTGGCCGCTGGGGGCCGTGCCCTCGCCGGCGTCGCTGGGGTTCAGTCGCGCCGGTTCGCAGCCGGCGCCGTCGTCCTTGACGGTCAGCGCCAGGGCCTGGGTCAGCGCATCGCGGCGCGAGCTGATGCTGATGCAGCCGCCTTTCACACTGGGCGAGATGCCGTGGATGATGGAGTTCTCCACCAGCGGCTGCAGGGTCAGGGGCGGGATCTCGTCCTGCAGCGTGTCCGGATCCAGCGCCCATTCCACGCTCAGGCGCTGGCCCAGACGCAACGATTCCAGGGCCAGATAGTCGCGCACAAAGCCCAGCTCTTCTTCCAGCGTCACCCGGTCGCTGACAGAGCGCTTGCTGTCCAGCACATAGCGCAGCATGTCGGAAAAGCGCAGCAGGCCCTGCTCGGCCGCTTTGGCATCCTTGCGGGTCAGGGCGATCAGGGAGTTCAGGGTGTTGAAGAGGAAATGCGGGTTCAGCTTGCCGCTGATGGCGGCCAGCTCGGCGCGGGCCAGGGCGCTCTCGGCCTGGGCGGCGGCCACCGCATTGCGGCGCGCCCGGCGTGCGTTCAGCACCGCGGTGAAGCCGGTGGCCACCGGCACGTAGACAAACACCCCGGTGATGGCGCGCCAGAGCGCCGTCTGCATCAGCGTGGCCTCGGCATGCTCGGGGCCGAAAAGCAGGCTGGCGAGCACAAAATCGCTGGCCATCCAGCCGCCGCTGAACAGCAGGGCCGCCGCACCATGCAGGCCGGCCAGGCTGAGCAGGCCGAATTCGCGCTCCTGCAGCCACTGCGCCCAGGGGTAGACCAAAACACCCATGAGCATGGGCGCCCACAGCGTCAGCGTCGCTTCGTAAATGGCCGACCAGAGCTGCCACACGCCCTGCTGGCCGCGCTGGTAGTCGAGCCCGGCCACCACGTACAGCAGCCAGGTCAGCAGGCAGGCGCCGCCATAGGCCAGCCAGAAGCGCCGGCGGCTGCCGGTGTTCCAGCTCTGGCTCGGGTTCAGGGGGGTGACGGGGCTGCGGTCCATGGCGGCATCTTAGGCAAAGCCCAGGTCTGCCCGGCGCCTGGCCTGACTAAGTGCAAGAAGCGGGGCGCCAACTGCGGCGCCCCCGGCCCAGCGGGTCGGGCGCAGGCCGCCCAGGGTGGCCTGGGGCTTGCCCGCCCTGGGGCCGGCAGCCGGGGCGGCATAATCCGGGGGTTTGGATATCAGCAGCTTGCGGAGCAGCGCCTATGGCCTCGGTCAATAAAGTCATTCTCATCGGCAACCTGGGGCGCGACCCCGAGTTGCGCTACAACCCCAGCGGCGTCGCCTTCTGCACCATCAGCCTGGCCACCACGCGCAATTGGAAGAACCGCGAGACCGGCGAAAAGCAGGAAGAAACCGAATGGCACCGCGTGGTGTTCAACGACAAGCTGGCTGAAATCGTCGGCCAGTACTGCAAGAAGGGCCGCCCGCTCTACGTCGAAGGCCGCCTGCGCACCCGCAAGTGGACCGACAAGGAAGGCAAGGACGTCTACACCACCGAAATCATCGCCAACGAAATGCAGCTGCTCGGCGGCCGCGATTCCGGTGATGAAGGTGGTGGCGGCGGCGGTGGCTACGGCGCCCGCGAAGCCCGTGGCGGCGGTGGTGGTGCTGGCGGTTACGGCGGTGGCGACGACTACGGCGACGCCCCGGCCCCGCGCGCACCGGCTCGCCCGCACGCCCGCCCCCCGGCAGCCGCCCGCCCGGCGCCCGCCCCGGCCCCGCGCCCGGCGACCGGCTTTGACGATATGGATGACGACATCCCTTTCTAAAAAACACCTACCAGGTAGTTGTCAACATCAGGCCCGCAGCCCAATGGCTGCGGGCCTTTTTCTTGCCTGTTTTTTGTCGCCTGCGTCGCAGATATCGATATGCCCGAAGCTGCGTTGACGCTGCCGGCGCGCAGCACCTAGGATGGGGTGCTTCAACAGCCAGCCGGCAGAACCGTATGAACTGGGTGCCCTCACTGCAGCAACAGCATCCGCATCCTCAACCCGAGACCGAGGCGCCTGATGCGGGCCGGGCGCTCAAGCCGGTTGCGAGCAAGCCGGCCTGGCCCGAATGGGCCCGGGCCGCCGAGGCCGTGGTCGAGGCTGGCCGCCAGGCCTCGCAGCGGGGCTGGACCCCGGCCACCGCCGGCAATTTTTCGGTTCGGACCGCGCAGGACCAGATCGCCATCACCCGCTCCGGCGTCGACAAGGGCGCTCTGCAGCGCAGCGACATCCTGCGCCAGCCTTTGGCCGAGCCCTTGTTGCCCGGCTCCTCGGCCGAGGCGGCCTTGCACACCCGCTTGTATGCCGACCATGAGGCCGTGGGCGCGGTCTTCCATGTGCACAACCGCGCGGCCGTGGTGCTCGGGCGCCGCCATGAGGCGCAGGGCGAGATCGTGCTCGAGGGCTGGGAGCTGCAGAAGGCCCTGGCCGGTGTGCACACGCATGAGTCCCGGGTGATCCTCCCCGTGCTGGCCAACACCCAGGACATCCCCCGCCTGGCCGAGCAGGTGGCTCGCCGCCTGGCGCTGCCGCCGGCCCAGGCGGTCTGGGCACCCGGTTATGTGATTGCCGGCCATGGTCTCTATGCCTGGGGCGTGGATGCCGCCCAAGCCTGGCGGCACCTGGAGGCCCTGGACGAATTGCTGGCCTGCCTGCTGGCCCTGCCCCGCGGCTGAGGCCGGCCTGGCCTTGCCCCTGCCCTCGCCACATCACCCTCTCAGTTGCCCAGTCGATCACCTCGGAGCCCGCACACCCATGACCCGCTTGATTCGCTACGCCGTGGCCCAGCCCCAGCAAGCGCTGCTGCACACGCGTGACACCCACCTGATCGCCCAGCTGTTGCAGCAGGCCGGCATTGCGTTTGAGCAATGGCCGCTGCGCCCCTTGCCCGCCGACGCCGACAGCGCCGCGGTCCTGAGCGCTTACCAGGCGGAGATCGAGCGGCTGCAGGCCGCCAATGGCTATCGCTCGGCGGATGTGGTGCGCTTGCGCCCCGATCACCCCGATCGTGCCAGCCTGCGCCAGAAGTTCCTCGACGAGCACACCCACAGCGACGACGAAGTGCGTTTCTTCGCCGAGGGCTCGGGCGCTTTTTACCTGCATCTGGGTGACGAGGTCTTGCAGCTGCTGTGCGAAGCCGGTGATCTGATCTCGGTGCCCGCGGGCACCAAGCATTGGTTCGATATGGGGCCGCAGCCCTTGTTCACCGCCATCCGCCTGTTTGTCTCGCCCGAGGGCTGGGTCGGGCATTTCACCGGCGACCCCATCGCCGCGGCGATTCCGCGGCTGGACGCCGACAGCCCCTTGAACGCCGCATGAGTGCGGCGGCCGGGCAGCTGACGCGGCGGGCCGCAGCCCTGCTGCTGGACATCGAGGGCACGCTGGGCTCCAAGGCCTTTCTCAGCGAGGTGCTCTACCCCTACTCGCGCGAGCGGCTGCGCGCTTTCGTGGCGGCCCACGCCGCCGATCCCGCGGTGCAGCAGGCCCTGGCCGAGACGCAGCGCCTGGCCGAGGCCGAGGGCCTGGATGCGGCCGACCCGGTGCAGACCCTGCTGGGCTGGATCGCGCAAGACCGCAAGGCGCCGCCGCTGAAAAAGCTCCAGGGCCTGATCTGGCGCGGCGGCTTTGAGCAAGGGGCGTTTCAAGGCCACCTCTACCCTGATGCCAGCCGCGCCCTCCGGCGCTGGCATGCCGCCGGCCTGCCGATGGCGATTTACTCCTCGGGCTCGGTGCCGGCCCAGCGGCTTTACTTCGGCCACAGCGTGGCTGGCGATCTCTTGCCCTGTTTCCGTGCCCACTTCGACACCGATGTGGGCGCCAAGATCGAGCCCGAGTCCTACCGCCGCATTGCCGCGGCGCTGGCTCTGCCGCCCGAGCAGCTGCTGTTTCTGTCGGACAGCGCGGCCGAGTTGCAGGCGGCGCAGGCGGTGGGCGTGCAGGTGCTGCAGGTGCTGCGTGAGGACACGCCGGCCGCGCCCGAGTTCCTGGGGATCTCGGACTTTGACGACTTGCACTTGGAACAGATCCAGCCATGAAGATCCACGGCCGCCACTACCGCTCCATCTGGTGGGACCGCGAGGCCGAGGGCGCCCGCCTGATCAACCAGCTGGCCCTGCCCTTTGCATTTGAAACCCTGCTGATCCGCAGCCCCGACGATGCGGCCCAGGCCATTCGCAGCATGGCGGTGCGCGGCGCCCCCCTGATCAGCATGGCCGCGGCCTATGGCCTGGCCCTGGGCCTGCGCCAGGACGCCTCGGATGCGGCGCTGGAGCAGACCGCCGCGATGCTTCTGGCCACCCGCCCGACGGCGGTGAACCTGCGCCATGTGCTGGAAACCGCGCTGCAGCATCTGCGCCCGCTGGCCCCGGCGCAGCGGCCGGCCGCGGCCCTGGACCTGGCGGCCGAACTGGCCGACGAAGACGTGGCCCTGTGCCGGGCCATCGGCGAGCATGGCCTGCCCTTGATCGAGGCGGCCTGGGCCGCCAAAGGTCAGCAAGGCCGCGTCAACATCCTCACCCATTGCAATGCCGGCTGGCTGGCCACGGTGGATTGGGGTACAGCGCTGGCGCCCATCTATGCCGCGCACGACCGCGGCATTCCGGTGCATGTCTGGGTGGACGAAACCCGGCCGCGCAATCAGGGTGCCCTGCTGACTGCGCTGGAGTTGGGTTGGCATGGCGTGCCCCACACCGTGGTGGCCGACAACGCCGGCGGCCACCTGATGCAACAGGGGCAGGTGGACCTGTGCCTGGTTGGCGCCGACCGCGTCACCCGCCGCGGCGACACGGCCAACAAGATCGGCACCTACCTGAAGGCCCTGGCTGCCTTCGACAATGGCATTGGTTTTCATGTCGCCTTGCCGACGCCGACGCTCGACCTGCGCATGGACGACGGGCTGCGCGAGATCCCGATCGAAGAGCGCAGCGCCGACGAACTGTTGTGGGTGACGGGTCAGGATGCCGCCCAGCAGACCCACACGGTGCGCATCGTCGCGCCGGGCAGCCCGGCCGCCAACCCGGCCTTCGACGTCACGCCGGCCCGCCTGATCCGCTCCTTCATCACCGAGCATGGCATCGTGGCGCCCGCGCAGCTGGCGCAACTGCCGCGGCGCGGCTAGGCTTGAGCGGTTGTGCGCCGCTGCAGCGTTCAAATTTGGCAAGTCGGCTGTCTTTTCGTCCCATCAAGCGCTTGACCGCAGGGGGCCAGCCGGCCAATATGGTCCGCTATGTTGGCCACAGTCATGGAAGTCGAACGTTGGCGGCGAGCCGTCCAGCAAGGCTGGTTCGGCGTCTGGGACCTGGACGCGCGGCAGGACACGGTGCACTACTCGCCGCGCTGGAAAGAGCATCTGGGCTTCCCCTACGCCCGCTCGGCCGACCACACCTCGTTCTGGCGCTGCCGGGTCCACCCGGAGGATCAGGCCGCCATGCTGACGGCCTTGCGCGCGCACCTCGATGGCAGCGAGCCCAGCTACGAAGCGCGTTTCCGCTTGCGCAGCAACGGCTCGGGCTACCGCCACATGCTGTCGCGCGGCCTGGTGCTGGAGCGTGATGCCCAAGGTGAGGCCCTGCGCGTGGTCGGCACCATGATCGACCTGAGCGAGCGGCCCGCCTCACCGACGCCGGTGCAGTGGGTGGAAGACGCGGGCGGTGCGCCGGGTTTGGGCATCAGTGCCGCGCCGCCGTTTCACCAGCTGCTGGGCGAGGCCCGGCCGGCTGCGCCGAGTTTCAATCCCAGCCGCCTGCTCGATCGGGTCGGCGATTTGCTGGACCAGACCTTGCGCCAGGCCCTGGTCAAGGCCTGAGCGGCGTTTCAGGCGCGCAGCGTGCCAGGCCTGGCGGGGGCCAGGGGCGGCTCTGTTCCAATCGCGTTTTCTGCCTGACAACGCCTGCCCCATGCCCGCTGCTGAACGCCTGCCCGCATCCGACACCACCGCCGCCCGCGCCCCGGCGCGCTGGCAGGTCTGGATTGACCGCGGCGGCACCTTCACCGACCTGGTCGGCCGCGCGCCGGACGGCCAGCTGCACACGCTCAAGCTGCTGTCCGAGAACCCCGAGCAGTACCGCGATGCGGCGGTCGAGGGCATACGCCGCCTGCTCGGCCTGCAGCCCGGCGAGGTGATCAGCCCGGCGCAGCTGGAGTGCGTGAAGATGGGAACCACGGTGGCCACCAACGCCTTGCTGGAGCGCAAGGGCGACCCGACCCTGCTGGTCACCACGCGCGGTTTCCGCGACGCGCTGCGCATCGCCACCCAGGCGCGGCCGCAGCTGTTCGCGCGCCAGATCGTGCTGCCCGAGCTGCTCTACAGCCGTGTGATCGAGGCGCAGGAGCGAATGGGCGCCCAGGGCGAGCTGGTGCAGGCCTTGGACGAGGCCGATCTGCGCGCACAGCTGCAAGCGGCTTTCGACGCCGGCCTTCGCGCTTGCGCCATCGTCTTCATGCATGCCTACCGCTACCCGGCACATGAGCAGCGGGCTGCGGCCCTGGCGCGCGAGATCGGCTTCAGTCAGGTCTCGGTTTCGCACGAGGTCAGCCCGCTGATGAAGCTGGTGCCGCGCGGCGACACCACGGTGGTCGATGCCTACCTGTCACCCATTCTGAAGCGTTATGTCGAGCAGGTGGCCTCGCAGATGCCGGGCGTGCCGCTGTTTTTCATGCAGAGCTCGGGCGGCTTGACCGAGGCGCGGCGCTTCCAGGGCAAGGACGCCATCTTGTCCGGCCCGGCCGGCGGCATCGTCGGCATGGTGCGCACAGCCCTGGCGGCCGGCCATCGCCAGCTGATCGGCTTCGACATGGGCGGCACCTCCACCGATGTCAGCCATTACGCGGCCAGCGCTGCGCAAGATGCCGCGCCGGCCTACGAGCGTGCGTTTGACACCGAAGTGGCCGGCGTGCGCATGCGCGCGCCGATGATGAGCATCCACACGGTCGCGGCCGGCGGCGGCAGCATCGTGCGCTTTGATGGCGCGCGCCTGCGCGTCGGGCCCGAGTCGGCCGGGGCGAACCCGGGCCCGGCCTGCTACCGGCGCGGCGGCCCTTTGACCACCACCGATGCCCAGCTGCTGCTGGGCCGCATCCAGCCCGAGTATTTCCCGCGTTTGTTCGGGCCGCAGGCCGATCAGGCGCTGGACCTGGCCGCGTCGCGCGCAGGTTTTGAAGCCCTGGCGGCGCAGATGAGCGCGGCCAGCGGCCGGACCATCGCTGCCGAAGAGGTGGCCAGTGGCGCGCTGGAGATTGCCGTGGGCGCCATGGCCAATGCGGTCAAGAGAATCTCGGTGGCGCGCGGCTACGACGTCAGTGCGTACAGCCTGCAGTGTTTTGGCGGCGCAGGCGGCCAGGCCGCCTGCCGCGTGGCCGATGCCCTGGGCATGAGCGTGGTGCTGGCCCATCCGCTGGCCGGCGTGCTGAGCGCCTACGGCATGGGCCTGGCCGATCAGATCGCCCTGCG
>JAIXSD010000585.1 GCA_027484885.1 Rubrivivax sp. | reverse complement strand
CGCTCATCGGCGGGTAGACATTGGCATCGCAGCCGGTGACGCGGTGGCCCGCCTCGCGCGCCAGGGCGGCCAGGCCGCCCATGAAAGTGCCGCAGATGCCGAGGATGTGGATGTGCATGGTCGTGGTCGTCAATCGTCAGATACGGGTGCGAGCGTAGCTCGCGTGGCGATGGCTCAGGCCAGGAACCACGCTTCGCTCAGGGGCAGGGCGTCTTCAAGCGAGCGCAGCACCAGGCAGCGCGGTGCGATCTCGGGGTCCGGGGCTTTGAGATCGGGCACCAGCACCACGCCGGCACCCGCTGTCAGCGCCCCGCGGGCGCCGAAGCTGGAGTCTTCAAACACCAGAGTCTGTTCGGGCGGGCAGCCCAGGCTGCGCGCGGCCAGCTCGAACAGGTCGGGGTGGGGCTTGCCGCGAGCGACCTGATCGCCACCGTGGATGGGGCCGAAGAATTTCAGCAGGCCGGCCAAGCCCAGGCGCCGCAGCACCTCGGCATGGCGGGTGGAGGAGGCCACGGCACAGGGTACGCCGCGCGTTTGCAGTGACTGCAGCAAGGCCAGTGCACCCGGACGCAAGGCAAAACCCTGGCCCTGGAACTGAGCCTCGACCTCGCGGTCGACGGCCTCGTACATGGCCTCGGCTTTGGCGTGCGAGCCCAGCAAATCGCTCAGCACCCGCAGGCTGTCGCGGCGGTTGATGCCCACGGTCTGCAGATAGTCGGCTTCGCTGAGCGGGGTGCCGGCAGCCGCACTCTGGCGCAGCCAGGCATCACGGATTGGCCGCTCGGAGTCGAGCAGCAGGCCGTCCATATCGAAGATGGCCGCGGTGAAGCGGCGGCCGGTGTGCGGCATGACAGGGGGCGCTGAGATCAGCGCAGGGCGTGGCGGGCGGCGTCCAGCGTGGCCTGGATGTCGGCCTCGCTGTGGGCGGCGGAGACAAAGCCGGCTTCGTACAGCGCCGGGGCCAGGTAGACGCCGGCGTCCAGCATGGCGTGGAAGAAGCGGTTGAAGCGCTCCTTGTCGGTGGTCATCACGGTCTGGTATTCCTGCGGCAGCTGGTCCATCAGGAAGAAGCCGAACATGCCGCCCTGGCAATCGACGCTGAAGGGCACGCCGTTCTCTTGGGCCACCGCTGCCAGGCCGTCGACCAGGCGGCGCGTCTTGGCCGACAGGGCTTCGAAGAAGCCGGGCTTTTGGATTTCACGCAGCGTGGCCAGGCCGCAGGCGGTGGCCACCGGGTTGCCGCTCAGGGTGCCGGCTTGGTAGACGCCGCCCAGTGGGGCCAGGTGCTTCATGATGTCGCGGCTGGCGCCGAAGGCGGCCAGGGGCATGCCGCCGCCGATCACCTTGCCGAAGACGCTGATGTCGGGCTTGAAGCCGGGGATCAGGCTGGCGTAATGGCCTTGGGCGCTGTGCAGACCGACGCGGAAGCCGGTCATCACCTCGTCTAGCACCAGCAAGGCACCGTGCTCGGTGCAGAGCTCGCGCAGGCGCTTCATGTACGCCGTTTGGGTGCGCACGAAGTTCATATTGCCGGCGATCGGCTCGATGATCACGCAGGCCAGCTCCTTGCCGTGCAAGGCAAAGGCTTCTTCCAGCTGGGCCAGATGGTTGAACTCCAGCACCAGGGTGTGCTGGGCCACCTCGGCCGGCACGCCGGCGCTGGTCGGGTGGCCGAAGGTGGCAAGACCTGACCCCGCCTTGACCAGCAGCGCATCGGTGTGGCCGTGGTAGCAGCCTTCGAACTTGATGAACTTGCTGCGGCCGGTGGCGCCGCGCGCCAGGCGGATGGCGCTCATGGTCGCCTCGGTGCCCGAGGACACCAGACGCACCTGCTCCATGCTGGGCACCAGCTTCAGGATCTCTTCGGCCAGCTCGATCTCGCGCTCGGTCGGTGCGCCGAAGGAGAAGCCTTCCTGTGCGGCCTGGGTCACCGCTTCCAGCACCGCCGGGTGGCCGTGGCCGAGGATCATCGGGCCCCAGGAGCCGATGTAGTCGATGTAGCGCTGGCCTTCGGCATCGAAGATGTAGGCGCCGTCGCCGCGGGTGATGAAACGCGGCGTGCCGCCCACCGCGCGGAAGGCGCGCACCGGCGAGTTCACGCCACCGGGGATCACGCGCTGGGCGCGTTCGAACAATGCTTGGTTCTTGGACATCTTGTTGAGGCTCGGCGAACGAAAAGACGGCCCCGTGTGGGGCCATGGGCTTCGGTGCCAGCAGGCACGGGGTCAGTGCATGCGGCGCGGCGGACGGCCCGGTGCGGGCTCGTCCAGGGTCAGGGTGGGGGTGCTGCTGCCATGGGCGGCGGCTTCGGCGGCCATGGCGGCTTCTTCCTCTTCGCTGGGCGGCAGGGCCCAGAAGAAGCGGTCGGGAACGACATTGCCCATGCCGGGGCGGAAGCCGCCGTCCAGGGCCTGGTCCAAAAAGGACAGGGCCTCGCCGACGGCCGAGTGGATCTCAGCGCCGACCGAGAGCAGGGCGGCCAGGCCGGCCGACAGCGTGTCGCCGGCGCCGACGAAGTTCACTTCAAAGCGCTCGAACTTCTCGCCCGTCACCGGGCCGGCCGGCGTGGCCAGCACATTGTCGACAAACTGGTTGGGCAGCTGGATGCCGGTGACCAGCACATGGGCCGTGCCATGCTGGCCGGCGGCCACGGCCAGTTCGCGCGGCGAGGCCGGGCGGTCGGCGTCCCAGTCGGGCAGCAGGAAGTCGCTCAAGGTCTTGTGGTTGCCGACCAGCACATGGGTCTGCGGCAGGACCAGCTCGCGGAAGGCATCCAGATAGCTGGCCTGCTGCTCTTCGTCGAGCCAGGAGACATTGGGCAGGTAGGCGACCAGGGGCACATCGGGGTAGTCCGACAGCACTTCGGCCACGGCGCTCACGCCTTCGGCGCTGCCCAGAAAGCCCACCTTCCAGGCGCTGATCTGCACATCTTCCAGGATCAGGCGGGCCTGCTCGGCGATGGTGTCGGGGTCCAGGGTGTGGTGCTCGAACACCTCAGCCGTGTCGCGCAGCACGATGGCGCTGACCACCGGCAGGCAGTGCGCGCCCATGGCGGCGATGGTGGCGATGTCCCCGGCCAGGCCGCCGGCGCCGCTGGCGTCGCTGGCATTGAAGCTCAAGACGCAGGCCGGGGCTTGCGGCTCCTGCTCGTCGGCGGGCGCCGTCGGATCGGCGGCGCTGGGGGTGTCGGTCTTGTGATTCATGGTGTGCGGCGCGGGTTCAGAGGACAGAAATTGCAAGCAAATGCAAATGGCGGGCCGCAGGCGGCGAGGGGCTGGACAAGCTCTTTCTACAGTCTCAGGTCAGTCTTTGCGGACTTGATCACGAATTCGTTAGCCTGCTTTCGTGACGGGCGGGACAAGGGGATTCCTGATGTTGCGTCCTTGCCGACGGAAAGCCCCGAATGGGCTCATGTGGCGTGGCTACAATCTTTGCATTGTAGATAGCAAACCTATACCCATCGTGAGCGAAGCTAGTACCTGGATGTGCCTGATCTGTGGTTGGATCTACGACGAAACCACAGGGGACCCCGAGCACGGTATTGCACCGGGTACGCTGTGGGCCGATGTCGATATGAACTGGACCTGCCCCGAGTGCGGCGCCCGCAAAGAAGACTTCGAAATGGTTCGCATCTGACGCTGCCTCTGGCAGCGCTTTCCCACCTGTTTGCCCGTGCCCGTGGCGCAGCTGCCCCGCGGGCATGGCTGTGAGGAGATAAGGCTTGAACGTACAAGTTCCTGAAGGCTTGCAAGCTGCCGCAGCCGGCGCCGCGAAAGTGCTGGTCATCGATGACAGCAACACCATCCGGCGCAGCGCAGAGATCTTCCTGAAGCAGGGCGGGCATGAGGTGGTGCTGGCCGAAGATGGCTTCGATGCCCTGGCCAAGCTCAGCGACTACCAGCCGGATCTGGTGTTCTGCGACATCCTGATGCCGCGCCTCGACGGCTACCAAACCTGCGCCATCATCAAGCGCAACCCGCAGTTCGCGGCCGTGCCCGTCATCATGCTGTCGTCCAAAGATGGTCTCTTCGACAAGGCGCGTGGGCGCATGGTCGGTTCGCAGGACTATCTGACCAAGCCCTTCACCAAAGATCAGTTGTTGCAGGCCGTGTTGTCCCACCGACGCTCGGCCTGATTGGGTGTGCAGGTCCGAGGCGCAAGGCGCGCGGGCCTGGATGTCTTTAGTTGTTGTTGTCCACGCTTGTGTTTGCCGACAAACCCGTCGGTTGAGTCGCCCAGGTGCCCAAGGTGCCGCCGCGGCGACGTGAGGATTCCAAATGCCGATTCAAAAAATCCTGCTGGTCGATGATTCCAAGACCGAGTTGCATGTGCTCAGCGAGATGCTGGTCAAGCGCGGCTATCTGGTGCGCACCGCCGAAAACGG
>JAIXSD010000212.1 GCA_027484885.1 Rubrivivax sp. | reverse complement strand
GCCCTGGTCGTGGCCCTGGCCTTCCCGCTGCTGCTGGTGCCGCATCTGGGGTTGGTGCGCACGGGCTTGTTTTTCGGCCTGCTCAATGTGGCTGTAGCGGTCTGGGCGCTGTTTCTCTTTCGCAGCGAGCTGCGGGCCTGGCGCAGCCATGCCCTGGCCTGTGGGCTCAGCGTGCTGGTCCTGATGCTGGCCATGCTGATGGCCGAGCAGCTCAACACCTGGGCGGAGGACCGCTTCTACGGCGAGCACATCATCGTGCGCGAAAGCAGCGACTATCAGCGCGTGGTGGTGACCTCGGGCCAGGCCGGTACGCGCTTGTTCTTGAACGGCAATCTGCAGTTCCATTCGCGCGACGAGTACCGCTACCACGAGGCCCTGGTCCACCCGGCCATGGCCGGCCACGGTGCGCCCAAGCGCGTGCTGGTGCTGGGCGGCGGCGATGGCATGGCGGTGCGCGAAGTGCTGCGCTACCCCAGCGTTGAGCGGGTGACCCTGGTCGAGCTGGACCCACACATGACCCGGCTCTTCTCCACCCTGCCCCTGCTGCGCCAGCTCAACCATGACGCCCTGCTCAGCCCCAAACTGCAGGTCGTCAACGCCGATGCCTTCGGGTGGCTGGAACTGCAGCCACCCGAGGCGCGCTTCGATGTGATCGTGATCGACTTCCCCGACCCCAGCAACTTCTCGCTGGGCAAGCTCTACAGCAGCAGCTTCTACCGCCTGATCGACCAGCGCCTCAATGCCGGCGGTTATGCCGTGGTGCAAACCACCTCACCCCTGATCGCGCGGCGCAGCTTCTGGACCGTGGTTGGCACCCTGGAATCGGCCGGCCTGAGCACCACGCCTTACCACGCCCATGTGCCCAGCTTTGGCGAATGGGGCTTTGTGCTGGCCGGCCGCCGGCCCTGGGCGATGCCACGCCAGTTGCCCGAAGGCCTGCGCTTTTTGAGCCTCAGCGGCCTGCCGGCCCTGCTGGACTTTCCGCCTGACATGGCTCGTGTGCCGACCGAGGTGAACCGCTTGTCCAACCAAGTGCTGGTGCATGAGTTCGAGGCCGAGTGGGGCAAGGTGCATTGATGCTTGAGCCCTGGGATCGACGGTCCTTCCTGCGCGCTGCGGCTGGCGCCGGGGCAACGTCCTTGGGGCTGGCAGGCTGCGAAGCCCCGGGCCTTGACTTGAGCCGACTGCCCGGCACCTGGCTGGGCGCCAGCGCCGAGCGCGGCCACCGCCTGCGCGCACCGCTGCCCGCGGCTCAAAGCGCACCCGCCCTGCCACTGCAGCGCCGCCAGGTCATCATCGTCGGCGGCGGCATCGCAGGCCTGGCCTGCGCACGCGGCCTGAGCCAGGCGGGCCTCGACGACTTTGCCCTGCTAGAGCTGGAGGACCAGGTCGGCGGCAACAGCCGAGGCCACCGCATGGGCGGCATGGCCTGCCCCATGGGCGCGCACTACCTGCCGCTGCCGGGCCCGCAGTCGCGGGAGGTCTACCAGCTGCTGGAAGAGCTTGGCCTGGTACGGCAAGCGCTGGGCCGGGCCGTCTGGGATGAGCGTTATCTCTGCCACAGCCCGCAGGAGCGGCTGTTCTTCGAAGGCCAATGGCACGAGGGCTTGCTGCCACCCGCGCCCCATGCGGCTGCACAAGCCCAGCAGCGCCGCTTTGAGCAGGCGGTGGACCGCGCCCAGCGCGAGCTCGGCTTCGCCATGCCCAGCCACCGCGCGCCCTGGACGGCGGCGCACGCCGCACTGGACGGCCAGAGCTTTGCCGCATGGCTCGATGCACAAGGCCTGGATGAGCCCACGCTGCGCTGGTATCTCGACTACTGCTGCCGCGATGACTACGGCGCGCCCAGCCAGGAGGTGTCGGCTTGGGCCGGCATTCATTACTTTGCCAGCCGCCACGGCTTTCATCCGCCTGGCACTGAAAGCGCCGAACGCGAGCCGGTGCTGACCTGGCCGCAGGGCAATGCCTTCCTCAGCGAGGCCATGGCAGCACCCTTGCGCGAGCGCATCCACGCGGGCCGCACGGTGCTGCGCATCGAAGCCGGCAAGCACGACATCAGACTGCGCGTCTGGAACGAATCCCTGCAGCGCGAAGAGCGCTGGCAAGCCCAGCAGCTGGTGCTGGCCACGCCCTTGTTCATTGCCCAGCGCCTGCTGGGGCCAGGTCTGGCCGCGCTCGACGAGGTGGTCGCACAGCAAGCACACGCGCCCTGGCTGGTGGCCCATCTGCAACTCAAACAGCCGCTGCTGCAGCGCCTGGGTGCACCCCCGTCCTGGGACAACGTGATCTACGGCAGCCAGGCATTGGGCTATGTGGACGCCATGCACCAGAGCCTTCGCCCGGTGAGCGGCCCGACGGTGCTGAGCGCCTACTGGGCCCTGCCCCAGTCCCGCCGCGCAGAGCTGCTGCGCGCGGACTGGCGCCCTTGGCTCACTCAGGTTCTGGCGGAGCTGAGCGCCGTTCACCCCGATCTGCCGGGCCAGCTGGTGCGCGCCGACCTGGTCCGTTGGGGTCATGCCATGAGCATTCCGCGCCCGGGCCTGCGCGGCTCGGCGGCCTTGCGTGCGCTGCGGCATCAGCCGGGACGCATTCACTTCGCGCACAGTGACTTGGCCGCCTATTCGGTGTTTGAAGAGGCTTACACCTTGGGCCGTGAAACGGCGGCGACAGTCGCAAAATTCACCACCAACATTCAGAAACAATCAACCTAAGTAGCAAATCGCAGCACCAAGCGGCAGCAGAGCGGCACTTGAGTGTGCGGGCGAGACACCCGGGAAAGCGGTGGTTAGAGTGCGAAGCATCTCCCGAGGGGGAGCTTGATTTCAACCGCAACTTTTCCTT
>JAIXSD010000571.1 GCA_027484885.1 Rubrivivax sp. | reverse complement strand
TCCGTCGGAGGCCCTGGGTTATAGTCAGCCCATGTTTGACGTCCTGGTCTACCTCTACGAAACCTACTGGCGGCCGGACGCCTGCCCGGATCATGCCCAGCTGACTCGCAAATTGTCGGCCGTGGGCTTTGAGACGGACGAAATCCAGGAGGCCCTGTCTTGGCTGGATGGCCTGGCCAGTGCAGCCACCTCCTTCCAGGGCCAGCAAGGCGTCGATAGCCTGCGCGTGTACTCCACCGCCGAGCTGGACCACCTGGGCGAGCCCTCGGTCGGCTTCATCACCTTCCTGGCCTCGGCCGGCGTGCTGCGCCCGCCCATGCGTGAGATGGTGATCGACCGCGCCATGGCCATCTCCGGCGCGCCCATGGACCTCGAAGACTTGAAAATCATCGTGCTGATGGTGTTCTGGAGCCTGGGTGAAGAGCCTGACGCGCTGATCCTGGACGAACTCTTCGTCGCCCCGGAAGACCGGCTGATTCACTGAGCCGACCGGCGCAACAGCGCTGAGAAACGACAAGGGCTGCCGAGGCAGCCCTTTTGTTTGCCCGCTTTCGCCGGCCTTCGCTACTGCTCAGTTCAGCAGGCGCGAGGGATCGACATCCAGCTTGGCCAGGGCGTTGCGGGTGGCGCGCACGGTCAGGGCTTCGTCCTGCGCGGGGCGCAGCAGGCCGGCTTGCAGGAACGCCGCCAGGCGGTTGAGCGGGAACAGCACGCCGCGACCGGTTGGCGTGACAAACAGCGTCATGTGGCGGCGATTGCCGCGCCAGGCCAGCTGCACTGCTTCGTTGCGGCCGCGGTAGTCCAGCATGAACCAGCCGCCCACTTGCAGCTCGCGCGCCCAGGCCAGCATGGCCGGGGTCGGCGCCGAGCCCCCTTCGGCCACCACCTCCATGCCCTCGGCCTCGTGACCCGAGAGGTCGCGCACCAGCAGCTCGCTGATGTCGGACTCCTCGCCATCCTCGGGCAGCATGGTTTCCAGCGTTTCCAGCTGGTCCATCAATTCGTCCAGGCGCTCGCGCGGGATGGCCGCGGTCTTGGCGGTGAAGGCCGCGGCCAGGGCGTTGTTCAGGCCGCGGATGTGCTCGTCCTGCTTGTCCACGGACAAACCGGCCTGGCCCATGCCATCGCGCAGGGTCTTGAGAAGGGGCGGCAGGCGGCGGATCACCTCGGCACGCTCCTCGCGCGAGACCTTGGCGCTGGCCGACCAGATCAGATCGGCCGCTGCACGCTTCATCTGCTTGGTGTTGTCGGACTGAGCGCCGGTGCGCACCGCGGTGACCGCCAGCACATCGGCCCAGATGTGGAACAGAAACTCGCGCACGCCGTCTTGCACCGGCACCTCGTTGAGCATCTTGCGCAGCTCGATGGTGTACTGGATGGCCAGGGTCTCGCGCTGCTCGACCTGCTGGGCCAGGGAGACGCCGTGGCGGGTGGTCTGGTTCTCGTTCTTGAAATAGTTGTCGAGGAACTTCTCGAACTCGGTCAGCACGGTCTGGAAGACACGGCGGCCGGTGTCCGGGTAGGCCTCGACCACTTGCACCACACGCTTGATCTCGCGCTCCAGCGGGTCGCCCGCGGCGCCGCTGGTGCCGGTGTTGCCGCTGAAGCCCATGACGCAGGCGCCCATGCGGTCGATCAGCTGGCGCGCCGGGTGGTCGGTGGTGGCAAAGAAATCAGGCTCGCTGACGGCGACGCGCAGCACCGGCATCTGCAGGCGCGCAAACCACACCCGCACAGAGGCCGGGATGTGCTCCTCCATCAGGATGCTCTGGAACATCATGGCCACCAGCTCGATGGTGGCGCGCTCGGCCGGCGTGTCGGCGGCCTGCTTGAGCACCGACTTGAAGGCCTGGTTGCGGGTCTTGATCTCTTCCAGCAGCTGCGGCGCCGCCACGGGCTGACCGTCGGAATGGACGGACTCGCGCTGCAAGGATTCCTGCGCATGCTTGATGGCTGCACTCAGGCGCGGCGCTGCCGGCCGCGAGGGCGGGAAGGGTTGGGCCTCGACCTGGGTGGGCGCCATGGCCGGGTCAGAAACACGGGTGGCCGCACCGGACTGGCTGGCCGAGGCTGCCCCAGCTGGCGCGCCGGACTGCAGCGCCGCAGCCGCACCCATGCGGGTGGCGCCCATGCGCGTGGCCGAGGATTCGGCCATGGCGGTGGCGCTGAAGGCCGGCACCTGGCGACCGACGATTTTCTGCAGCAGCTGCAAGACCTCTTCGGCCTGGCTGCTGGCGGGGCTGCGCACCGGGGCCTGGCTGGCCTCGGGCAGGCCGGAGGAGCCGCGGATCTGCGGCGTGCGCGAAGCCGCGCCGAACTGGGTGCCACCGTAGGGCACACCGGCGCCAGGCACATAGGCCGTGGCGGCGGGCACCGGGCTGTTGTCGGCGCTGCGGCGAATGAAGGGGCGCAGGTCCACCTCGGGCAGCACCTGCTGCGAGACCAGCCAGCGGTTGGTCTCGTGGTAGCACTCGACCAGCAGCTGAGAAAACTCTTCGTGCAAGGTGCTGCGCAGCATCTGCCAGTCAGAGGTGGCCAGGCCGCTGCGCATCCAGGCATCCATTACCAGCTTGGCGACGACATTGGCGCGCAGCAAATCTTGCGCGGGCAGATCGTCTTGCTTCTCGAGCACCTGCATGCGGGTGCGCAGATCGGTGAACTCCCAGGTCGCCTTGTCCATCATGGCCAGGGCGAGGCGGGAGCTGGTGATCTCGCGCTCGATGGTGTCGTCGTCGACCAGGGACATGGCCGGCGGAGCGGCCGCCACCGAGGCTGCGGCCGAAGAGGCCGACGTGGCGGGGGCGTCGATGATGCCGTAGACCGCGGCATGGCGCAGGCCGCTGATCACGCCCGACACCCAAGCCGGGCCGTGGCGGTTCCAGGACTGCACGCCGTCACGGCGCGCCACCATCACCGCGTACTCGGCAGTCTGGAGCAGCAGCTGGGCAGCAGCCTCGTTGAGCACCTTGCCGAGCGCCGAGATGCCGCGCACCAGGGACTCGATATAGATGCGCCGCGCCTGAGAGGCCAAGGCCTGATTGCGGGCGGCTGCGCTCATGAGAATTCGTGGATCATGCTGAGTGGTTTTCGGCCACTCTACACCACGGCTCCGGCGTTTGGATCGTCCGGATCTTCCTTGTTGATGGGCGTCTTCACCAGATCTTCGCGCTTGACACCGAGCCACATCGCGATCGCCGCAGCCACGAAGACCGAGGAGTAGATGCCGAACAAGATGCCGATGGTCAGCGCCACCGCGAAGTAATGCAGGGTCGGGCCGCCGAAGATCAGCATGGACAGCACCATCAGCTGCGTCGAGCCGTGGGTGATGATGGTGCGGCTCATGGTGCTGGTGATGGCGTGGTCGATGACCTCATGCGTGTTCATCTTGCGGAATTTGCGGAAGGCTTCGCGCACCCGGTCAAAAATCACCACCGACTCGTTCACCGAGTAGCCCAGCACGGCCAGGATGGCGGCCAGCACGGCCAGCGAGAACTCCCACTGGAAGTAGGCGAAGAAGCCCAGGATGATGACCACGTCGTGCAGGTTGGCGATGATGCCGGCCACAGCGAACTTCCACTCGAAGCGGAAGGCCAGGTAGATCATGATGCCGATCACGGTCATGCCCAGGGCCAGGCCGGCGTCATGCGCCAGCTCTTCACCGACGGCCGGACCGACCACCTCGCTGCGCGAGAGCTTCACCGGCTCGGCGCCGGCTTCGGTCAAGCAAACCTGCTTGCTGATGGCCTCACCTTTTTCGCTGACGGTCTGGCGCTGGCTGATGGTGCCGGACTCGGCCTTGCACAGCTCGGCAAACACACGGCCGACCAGCTCGGTCTGCTTGATGTCGCCCCGCACCGGCAAGCGCAGCATCACGTCGTGCGAGCTGCCGAAGGGCTGCACGGTGACTTCACCGAGGTTCAGCTGCTCGACCACGTGGCGGGTCTTGTTGATCTCGGCCGTCTTGGCGTACTCGATCTCCATCACGGTGCCACCGGTGAATTCGATCGAGAAGTTCAGGCTGCGCGTGACCAGAAAGAACACGGCCGCGGCAAAGGTCAGGAAGGAGATGACGTTGAAGATCAACGCATGCTTCATCAGCGGGAGATCCCGCTTGATACGGAACAGTTCCATGATTCGAGGCTTTCTTGGTCTCAGGCCTTGGCCACGGGTTGCGAGTCGGTGTCGCTGGCAGAGGCGGCAGCCGTGCTGCCCTCAGGCTTCCAGATCTGACCGATGGACAGGGACTTGAGCTTCTTCTGACGGCCGTACCAGAGGTTGACCAGGGCGCGCGAGAACACCACCGACGAGAACATCGAGGTCAGGATGCCCAGGCAGTGCACGATGGCGAAGCCCTTCACCGGGCCCGAACCGAAGGCCAGCAAGGCCACACCGGCGATCAGGGTGGTGACGTTGGAGTCCAGAATCGTGGCGAAGGCGCGCTCGTAACCGACGCTGATGGCCGCCTGCGGCGCCATGCCACCCCGCAGCTCTTCACGGATGCGCTCGTTGATCAGCACGTTGGAGTCGATGGCCATGCCCAGCACCAGGGCGATGGCGGCGATGCCCGGCAGGGACAGAGTCGCCTGCATCATGGACAGCACAGCCAAGAGCAGCAGCAGGTTGAAACCCAGAGCCAGGGACGAGAACATGCCGAACAGCATGTAGTAGATGCACATGAACACGGCCACGGCGACAAAGCCCCAGGTCACGCTGGCAATGCCCTTGGCGATGTTCTCGGCGCCGAGGCTGGGGCCGATGGTCTTCTCTTCGATGATCTCCATCGGCGCGGCCAGCGAACCGGCACGCAGCAGCAGAGCGGTGTCATTGGCTTCCTGGGTGTTCATCGAACCGGTGATCTGGAAGCGGTTGCCCAGCTCGCCCTGAATCACCGGTGCGGTCACGACCTCGCCCTTGCCCTTTTCGAACAGGATGATGGCCATGCGCTTGCCGATGTTCTCGCGCGAGATGTCCTTCATGATGCGGGCGCCCTTGGCGTCCACGGTCAGGCTCACGGCAGGGCGCTGCTTGTCGTCGAAGGT
>JAIXSD010000139.1 GCA_027484885.1 Rubrivivax sp. | reverse complement strand
CTGGAGCCGCACTGCGTGGCCAAGACCTTCCCGGACTATTTCGAAACCCTGTTCAGCGTCGCCAAAGCTCGCAGCAAGGACATCCCGGTCATCTGCATCGACGGCCCCACCGCCTCGGGCAAAGGCACTCTGGCCGATGAGGTGGCACAAGCCCTGGGCTATGTGGTGCTGGACTCGGGCATGCTGTATCGCGCCAGCGGCCTGGCCGCCCAGCGCGCTGGCGCCGATCTCGACGATGGCCAGGCCGTGGCGGCCATTGCAGCGCGCCTGGACCTGCACTTCAGCCGCGGCCGCGTGCTGCTGGGTGACGACGACATCACCGAAGCCCTGCGCCTGGAAACCACCGGCCTGCTCGCCTCCAAGGTGGCGGCGCACTCCGAAGTGCGCCACGCCCTGCACCAGCTGCAGCTGGACTACCGCCGCCTGCCCGGCCTGGTGGCCGATGGCCGCGACATGGGCACCGCCATCTTCCCCGACGCGCCGCTCAAGGTTTTCCTGACCGCCAGCGCCGCCACGCGGGCCGAGCGGCGCTACAAGCAATTGATTTCCAAGGGAATTTCGGCTAGCATCGCGGGCTTGCGTCAAGATTTGGAGGCGCGTGACTTGCAGGACAAATCCCGCAAGGCCTCGCCTCTGGCACCTGCCGCAGATGCGCGCGAGCTCGACAACTCGGCCCTGTCCATTGAGGAATCAAAGGATTTGGTGCTGGATTGGTGGGCTCAAGCGGGGCCGTTTGCAGACCAGCGTTGATCCGCAAACGACTCATGTCCACGCCGGACCGGTCTTCCCTTCCGAACGTCAGTTCACCAAGACCGGTCGTGTCTACAACCTAACCCGCGAAGCCGCAAGGCCCAGCACCCATCGTCCGCCGGTCAAACGCCTTGATCCGCTGGCACAGGAAACACCATGTCCCAAACCCAAACCGCATCTTTCGGCGAATCGTTCGCCTCCATGTTCGAGGAATCGCTGCAGCGCTCTGACCTGCGCGCCGGCGAAGTCATCTCCGCCGAAGTGGTGCGTGTGGAACACAGCTTTGTGGTTGTGAACGCAGGCCTCAAGTCCGAAGCCTACGTGCCCATCGAAGAATTCAAGAACGACCAGGGCGAGCTGGAAGTTCAAATCGGCGACTTCGTCTCCGTGGCGATCGACGCCATCGAAAACGGCTACGGCGACACCATCCTGTCGCGCGACAAGGCCAAACGTCTGGCCTCGTGGCTGTCGCTGGAAACCGCACTGGAGTCGGGCGACTTCGTGACCGGTACCGTGTCGGGCAAGGTCAAGGGCGGCCTGACCGTTCTGGTCAACGGCATCCGCGCCTTCCTGCCGGGTTCCCTGCTGGACACCCGTCCGGTCAAGGACATGAGCCCGTACGAAGGCAAGACCATGGAGTTCAAGGTTATCAAGCTGGACCGCAAGCGCAACAACGTCGTGCTGTCGCGCCGTGCTGTGGTTGAAGCTTCGATGGGCGAAGAACGCGCCAAGCTGCTGGAAACGCTGGCCGAGGGCGCCATCGTTCAAGGCGTGGTCAAGAACATCACCGAATACGGTGCCTTCGTGGACCTGGGCGGCATCGACGGCCTGCTGCACATCACCGACATGGCATGGCGCCGTGTCCGTCACCCGAGCGAAGTGGTCACCGTCGGTCAGGAACTGACCGCCAAGATCCTGAAGTTCGATGCTGAGAAGAACCGCGTTTCGCTGGGTCTGAAGCAGCTGGGCGACGATCCGTGGTTCGGCGTGGCTCGCCGCTACCCGACCAGCACCCGCCTGTTCGGCAAGATCACCAACATCGCTGACTACGGCGCGTTCGTGGAAATCGAGCCGGGCATCGAAGGTCTGGTGCACGTGTCCGAAATGGACTGGACCAACAAGAACATTGCGCCTTCGAAGCTGGTCACCCTGGGTGACGAAGTCGAAGTCATGGTCCTGGAAATCGACGAAGACAAGCGTCGCATCTCCCTGGGCATGAAGCAGTGCAAGGCCAATCCTTGGGAAGATTTCGCTGAAACCGTCAAGCGCGGCGACCGCGTCAAGGGTCCGGTCAAGTCCATCACCGACTTCGGCGTGTTCGTGGGCCTGGCCCAAGGCATCGACGGTCTGGTGCACCTGTCCGACCTGTCGTGGAACGAAACCGGCGAAGCTGCTGTGCGCAACTTCAAGAAGGGCCAAGAAGTCGAAGCCCTGGTGCTGGCCGTGGACGTCGAGCGCGAGCGCATCTCCCTGGGCATCAAGCAGCTGGACAGCGACCCGTTCACGACCTACACCACGGTCAATGACCGCGGCCAGATCGTGACCGGCAAGGTCAAGACTGTGGACGCCCGTGGCGCCGAGATCGAGCTGGCTGACGAAGTGCTGGGCTACCTGCGCGCTTCCGAAATCAGCCGCGATCGCGTCGAAGACGCCCGCAATGTGCTGAAGGAAGGCGACGAAGTCTCCGCCCTGATCATCAATGTGGATCGCAAGACCCGCAACATCCAGCTGTCGGTCAAGGCCAAGGACAACGCCGACAACCAAGAAGCCATGCAGCGCCTGTCGGCCTCGGCTGAGCGTGAAAACGCCGGCACGACCAGCCTGGGCGCCCTGCTGCGCGCCAAGCTGGACAACCAAGGCTGAGCTCGCACACAAACTCCGGAAGGAGTTTGTGGCTAGCGAAGGCCAAGTCGCAATACCTGCGACTTGGCTGGGACCGCAAAGCCTCAATGCCCAAAAGGCCCGCCCTCCGCAAGGAGCGCGGGCCTTTTTTATGAGAACCCCTGAGCCCACTGGACCCCGCATCCCATGACCCGATCCGACCTCGTTGCCCTGCTGGCCGACCGCTTTGGCCAGCTGACACAGCGCGACACCGAGTTCGCCGTCAAGACCATTCTGGACGCCATGTCCGACGCCCTGGCGCGCGGCCACCGCATCGAGATTCGCGGCTTCGGCAGCTTCCAGGTCAACCGCCGCCCGCCCCGCATGGGCCGCAACCCACGCAGCGGCGAGCAGGTGCTGATCCCCGAAAAGCTGGTGCCCCACTTCAAGCCCGGCAAGGCCTTGCGCGAAGCGGTGGACGCCAACAGCTCCGCCGCAGCCGACTACGCGGCAGCCGCCAAAGTCTGAGTTCCCCATTGACCTGCGGCGGGCGCCCTCTCGCGCCACCACAGTGTCTCGCGCCAGCAGCATGGCATCCCGCGGCCACGCACTAGAATCATCGCTCCATGCGAATCCTTGTCTGGCTCCTGCGGGCCTTCCTCTTCTTCACGCTTTTCGCCTTCGCGCTGAACAACAGCCAGGAGAGCGTGGTGCGCTGGTTCTTCGGCCACGAGTGGCGTGCCCCTCTGGTGATCATCGTGCTGCTGGCTTTTGGCCTCGGTTGCGCCGTGGGCGTGCTGGCCATGGTGCCGGCCTGGTGGAAGCATCGCCGCGTCGCCAAGCGCATCGCCCCCAACGCCGATGGCAGCACGCCGCCGGCCAGCACCGCCCCCAACGACCCTTTGAACGGCCCCGCCCTGCACGATGGAATTTGAATTTCGCTGGCTTCTTTGGGCCCTGCCGATCGCCTTCGCGCTGGGTTGGCTGGCCTCCAAACTGGACACCCGCCAGTGGAAACGTGAGCAGCGCGACGCGCCCAAGGCCTATTTCAAAGGCCTGAACCTGCTGCTGAATGAGCAGCAGGACAAAGCCATCGACGCCTTCATCGAGGCCGTCCAGAACGACCCCGACACCACCGAGCTGCATTTCGCCCTGGGCAATCTGTTCCGCCGCCGCGGCGAGTACGAGCGCGCCGTGCGCGTGCACCAGCACCTCTTGCAACGCGGTGACCTGCCGCGGGCCGAACGCGAACGCGCGCAGTCGGCCCTGGCGCAAGATTTTTTCAAAGCCGGCTTGTTCGACCGCGCCGAGGAAGCCTACCTCGCCTTGCGCGGCACACCCTACGAGAACGAAGCACAGCTGGCCCTGCTCTCGCTGTTCGAGCGCTCGCGTGACTGGCGTCGCGCCGTCGAGGTGGCACGTGAGCTGGAGCGCAGCGGCACCGCTTCCTTCTCCGCTCGAATTGCGCATTACCTCTGCGAGTTGGCCCTGGCGGCACAGGCCCAGCAAGACCTGGCGGAAGCCAGCCGCCTGCTCGACGAAGCACGCCAGCAATCGCCGCAGTCGGCGCGCGCCCATGTGCTGCGTGGCCAGATGCTGGCCCGCGCCGGCCAGCATGAGGCCGCCATGGCGGCCTATGCCGAGCTGCTGACACTCAACCCCGAGGCCTTCAATCTGGTGGCACGGGACTATGCCGATGCGGCCCTGGCCCAAGGCCAGCCGGACGTGCGCGCACGCGCGCTGGCCGCGCTGAGCGCCCAGTACCAGCGTGCGCCCGGCATGCACCTGCTGGCGGCCATTGCCAAGCTCGACCCCGACGGCCCGGCCCAGCGCCAGCGCCTGCAAGAGCACCTGCGCGAGCAAGGCAATCTCTCGGCCGCCCGCGGCCTGCTGCAGCAGTCGCACAGCCAGCTCAGCGAAGACGAAGCCCAGCTCGTCAACACCGCACTGGAGCGCGCCGCGCGCCCCTTGCAGCGCTACCGCTGCGCCGCCTGTGGCTTTGAAGCCCAGCACTACTTCTGGCAATGCCCGGGCTGTCTCAACTGGGACACCTACCCGCCGCGCCACGTCGAAGAGTTATGACCCACCCCCTACCGGCTTCGCCGGCCCCCTCAAGGGGGCGCACCCAAGGGCCCGGCCGAGCCGGTTCCGTGGGTGCCGCTCGGGAATACAGAAGAGTTGCCAAGTCGCTCCAATGAGAATCGTCATCTGCATGAAATGGGGCACCAAGTACGGCCCCGAATACGTCAACCGGCTCTACGCCATGGTGCGGCGCCACCTCAAGGGCGAGTTCAACTTCGTCTGCCTGACGGACCGCAGCGAAGGCATCCGCGACGAAGTGCAATGCCTGCCCATCCCCGAGCTGACCCTGCCCAACGGCGAACCCGAGCGCGGCTGGAAAAAGCTGACCACCTTCGAGGCCGATCTGCATGGCCTGAGGGGCACAGCCCTGTTCCTCGACCTCGATGTGGTGATCGTCGATGACATCACCCCCTTCTTCGAGGTGCCAGGTGAGTTCCTCATCATCCACGACTGGAAGCGCCCCTGGCGCATCACCGGCAACTCCTCGGTCTACCGCTTCGAGCTGGGCGCGCATGCCGATGTGCTGCAGCAGTTCCGCGAGAACCAGGCGCAGACCAAGGCCGACTTCCGCAACGAACAGGCCTTCCTGACCGCCGTACTGCACGAGCAGGGCAAGGTCCGTTACTGGGAGGCCAGCTGGTGCGCCAGCTACAAATACCACTGCATCCCCTTCTGGCCGAGCAGCTACTGGCGCGAGCCTTTCATCCCGGCCGGCGCGCGCATCCTGATTTTCCACGGCGTGATGAACCCACCTGACGCCCTGGAAGGCCGCACCAACGGCAATTGGCGCCACGCCAAGCCGGCGCCCTGGATCGCCCAGCATTGGCGCGAGTGAACCGCCTGCCCTCGACCATGCTGCCCATCATCTTCATCAACCTCGACAGCGACCAGGATCGCCGCCAGCGCATGGAGGGCGAGTTCGCCCGCCTGGGCCTGGACGGCCGACGCTTCGACGCCACGCGCTGGACCGCCCTGCCTGCAGACGAGCAGGCCCGCTTTTACTCGCCCGAGCTCAACGCCCGCCAATTTCACAAGCCCCTGGTGAACGGCGAGAAGGGCTGCTACGCCAGCCATCTGCGCTGCTGGCAAATGCTGCTGGACTCCGACGCGCCCGCCCTGGTGGTGCTGGAGGACGATATCCGCTTGAAAGACGAGTTCGCACAAGTCATCCAGGCCATCGAAACCCTGCCGGCGGGCTGGGACATGATCAAGCTGATCGGTCGCTCCGACCTCGGCAAGCGCGAGAAGCTGCGCGCTCAAGCTCCGCTGTGCCCAGGCTTCAGCCTGGTCGATTACCGCCGCATTCCCAGCCTGACGGCCGGCTATGTGGTCAGCCGCAGCGGTGCGGCCAAGCTGCTGACGCAGCGCCTGCCCTTCGGCCGGCCGGTCGATGTGGATCTGCGTTACTGGTGGGAAAACCGCCTGCAGGTGCGCGGCATCATGCCGGCGGCCATCCGCCTGGACGAGAGCAGCGAGCAAAGCAGCATCGGCCAGAAAGCTGGCGAAGGCAGCCTGGCCATCAAATGGCACAAGTTCTGCCTCAAGGCCGCCTACAGCTGGCACAGCTGGCGCCAGCGCTGAGCGCCGCTGCGGCCCCTGCGCTCACCCCACGGCCACCCTCTCCTGAATTGACGCCCCCGGCCCTGCCCCCACGGCCCCACCCGGAAGCACAGAACCATGAGCACTGAAATCGACTACCTGATCGTTGGCGCCGGCTTTGCCGGCTCCGTCTGCGCCCGCCAGCTGGCCGAGGCCGGCCACCGCGTGCTGCTGATCGACCGCCGCCCCCACAT
>JAIXSD010000459.1 GCA_027484885.1 Rubrivivax sp. | reverse complement strand
GAGACGTAGCAGGTGACGCCGCTGACCTTGGGGTCGTCGTGCGCGTCGACCACGACCTTGTGGTCGGGGCCGATCAGCTTGAAGGCGGTGTCCACCTCGCCAATCGGCTCGCCGCGGGCGGCGCCCGTCAGGCCGAGGCCCATCGCCAGCAGCAGGGGCAGCGTTCGCCACCCGGTGGCACGAGCGGCGGTGCGGGAAAACATGGGGCGCGAGGTCGGGCGGGGCAACATGGCATCTCCTGGCTGGAGATGACAGGTTAGCAGGCGCTGCGGGGTGGCGCTCAGTCCTCGTCCTGGAAGCGCTGGCGGATGTCCAGCACCTCGTCCCAATGCTCGAAGAAGACGCGCACGCAGTCGGGGTCGAAGTGGCTGCCCGCATGGGCCTGGATGTGGGCGGCGGCGGCCTCCAGGGTCCAGGCTTTTTTGTAGGGCCGCTCGGAGGTCAGGGCATCGAAGACATCGGCCACCGCGACGATGCGGCTGAAGATGGGGATGGCGTCGCCCTTGAGGCCTTGCGGGTAGCCGGTACCGTCGAACTTCTCGTGGTGGCCCAGGGCGATGGCGGCGCCGGCCTGCAGCACCAGGGAGGAGCTGTCCTTGAGGATCTCGTAGCCGTAGACCGCATGCAGCTTCATCACCTCGAACTCGTCCGGCGTCAGCCGCCCAGGCTTGAGCAGGATGCTGTCGGTGATGCCGACCTTGCCGATGTCGTGCATGGGCGCGGCTTCCAGCAGCAGCTCCTGGTCGGCCACGGGCAGACCCAGCCCGCGTGCGATCAGCTCGGAGTAATGGGCCATGCGCAGGATGTGGGCGCCGGTTTCGGGGTCGCGGTATTCGGCCGCCTTGGACAGGCGAATCACGGTTTCGCGCTCGCGCTGCACGATCTGGTTGGTGGCTTTGCGCACCTCTTCGGCCAGCCATTCGGCGCGGTCGGCCAGCTTGGCACGGGCCTCGTTCAGGGCCTCCAGGGCGGCGTTCGCCTGCTGCCGCGCGGTCTCGGCCGCGGCATAGGCGCCGGCATTGTCCAGGGCGATGGCGGCGTAGGCCGACAGGGTTCGGAAGATCGACTGCTCGCGCTCGCCGTAGGCCTGGCTGTCCACCGACTGCACCGACATCACCCCCAGCAGGCGGTCGCCGATCAGCAGGGGTGTGAACATCATGCTCTGGGTGTCCAGCGGGCCCATCAAATGTTCGGGTGGGTTGCTGCGCGGCGCGGCCGGGAAGAACAGCTCGCAGCGCTCGCGGGCGCAGCGTGCGGTCAGCGATTCGGGATCTTGCAGCGAGATCAGGGGCGAGGGGAAATGGTGGCGCGCCTCGTTGATGAAGGCGGCCTTGAGCGCATGGCCGCCCGGCTCCAGCAAGTAGACAAAGAAGGAGGTCGTGTCCAGCAACTGCCCGAGGTGGCGGTAGAGCGCGGCGAAGACAGCATCGGTGTTGAGGCTGCCGGTGATCTCGCGGCCGATGCGGCCCAGGGTTTCCAGCGTGGCGCTGGCCTCTTGCAGCTGGGCGGCGCGTTCGCTTTCGGCCTGGGCCAGGCGGTGGTGGTACTCGGCCTCGGCACGGGCCAGGGCGCTCTCTTGCCGCACCTGCATTGCCATGGCGCGGTTGCGTGCATCGTCCAGGCGCTTGTTGTCGCGCGCGGCGGCGGCGGCCTGGCCGTAATGGCGAGCCTGCGCGGCATCGCCGGTGGCGGCGTAGGCATTGGCCAGCTCGTCGAGCAGGTCGCTGGGCAGGATGTAGCCCTTGATGCCGCTGGCGATCTGCAAGGCCTGCAGCAGGTAATGCAGGGTGGGGCTGGCGGCTGTCATGCCCTCGGGGGCGGGCAGGGCGTACTGCTGGTAGAGCTCGGCAAAGACGCGCAGCACCTTGATTTGCTCGTCGGCGCTGCCCAGCTCGCGGGCATTGAGCAAGGCGGCCGAGATCTTGCTCAGCGCCTGCTCGGGCTCGCCCAGCCGACCCAGGGCGCTGGCCTGGCCGCGCCAGCAGCGCAGCAGATAGAAGGGCTCGCCCAGATTGACGGCAATGGTCTCGGCCTGCAGAAAGCAATCGAGCGCCGCCGCCGGTTCGCCCATGTCCAGGGCCACATCGCCCTGGTACTGCAGGGCCAGGCTGTAGCGGCTGGCGTGCTGCAGGGCCTGCATGGACTCCAGCGCCTCGTTCAGGATGGCGTGGGCCTCGGGCAGGCGGCCCAGCAGGCGCAGCACATTGCCGGTCTGCATCTGTGCGCCGCCCAGGGTGCCGGGCCAGCCGCAGGCCTGGGCTTGGGCCAGGGCCAGTTCGTCCCATTCCAGGGCTGCGTCCAGGTCGCCGAGCGAGGCAAAGTTGTCCGCGCCATTGCTGGCCGAGAACACGGCGTGGCGGATCTGGCCGCTTTCCATGGCTGCATGGTGGGCCTGCAGAAAATGCTTGATCGCCATGCCCAGCTCGCCGGTGAAGGCGGCCACCAGGGCGCTGGCGCTGCTGACCCAGGCTTGCAGGGCCGGGGGCAGGGACTGCGGCAGACCGGCAAACTCGCTGTGCAGGCGTGCCGCGGTGCCGGTGGTGTCGCGCCAGGCGGCGTGGTTCAGGCGCATGGCGCGCACGATCTGCAGGCGCTCGGGGTCACCGGCGGCGCGGTAGTCGTCCTGGGCCTGTTGCAGGCAGGCGTCGCGGGCGGCGCTGTCGCCGCGCTCGGTGCACAGGGCAGCGCGCAGCAGCTGGCCGTCGCCGCAGCCGGCGCGGTCGCCCAGCTGGGCAAAGTTTTCGACCGCAGCCTCGGCGTACTGCTCGGCCGCGTCGAGCTGGGCGAACAACCAGGCCACCTCGCCCAGCACCAGCAGCAGGCGTGCGTGGCAGGCCTGGCTGCGGGCTTCGTCCCAGTGCACCTGGGCCAGCCATTCCTCGGCCTCGTTGACCAGCAGCAGGGCGCGCTTGCAATCGCGCTGGCGCAGATGCCAGGCCAGGGGCAGCAGCACGCTCAGGCGTGCTTCGCCTTGCAGCTCGGCCAGGGCCGACTCCAGGGCGGTGACTTCGTGGTTGAGTGCAAACAGATCCATGGCTGACAAAAAATCCTCCCCGGGCCATCCACGCGGCCTTCAGGTCATCGGCCAGTATCTGTGTGAACCCAAGCCTCGATTTCAAGCCCGCGGGGAATTCGTCAAGTATTTCTGGCCCGGCCGCGCTTTGCGCGCAGGGGCGGGCACGGCTTCAAGCCGCGGCCGGCTTGTGGCGCGTGCTGCCCAGATAGGTTTCGGCCACGCGGCTGTCGTCCGCCAGGGTGGCGGCCGGGCCTTGCAAGGCGATGGCGCCGGTCTCCAGCACATAGCCGTAGTCGGCCACCTCCAGCGCCGCGCGGGCGTTCTGCTCGACCAGCAGCACGCTGACGCCACGCTCGCGCAAGGTGGTCACGATGCGGAAGATCTCTTTCACCACCAGCGGTGCCAGGCCCAGGCTGGGCTCGTCCAGCATCAGCACCTTGGGCCGGGCCATCAAGGCGCGGCCCACGGCCAGCATCTGGCGCTCGCCGCCCGACAGGGTGCCGGCCAGTTGCTCGCGCCGCTCCAGCAGGCGCGGGAACAGCTCGAAGACCTGGGCCAGCTGCGCGCGCCAGTCACGCTGGCCCAGGCGCAGTGGCCGGTAGCCGCCCAGCAGCAGGTTGTCTTCCACGCTCATGGTGGTGAAGAGCTCGCGCTTCTCCGGCACCAGGGCCAGGCCGCGCATCACACGCTCTTCCAGGCTCAGGCCGGCGCTGTCCTCGCCGTCCAGCAGGATGCGGCCACGCGCGGGCAGCACGCCCATCAAGGCATTCAGCGTGGTGCTTTTGCCGGCGCCGTTGGGGCCGATCACGGTGACCACCTGGCCAGCCGGCAGGTCCAGATCAAGGCCGCTGAGCACCTCGGCGCGGCCATAGCCGGCGTGCAGGCCGCGCACGCTCAGCAGAGGAGGGGGGGAGCTCATGGTTTCAGCGTCCTGAGAGATGCATTCAATGTTCGGTGCCGAGGTAGGCGGCGCGCACCTCGGGGCTGGCCTGCACCTCGGCTGGCGTGCCTTCGATCAGCTTGGTGCCGAACTCCATCACCACCAGGCGGTCGGTCAGGCCCATCACAAATTCCATATCGTGCTCGACCAGGAGCACGCTCAGGCCCTCGCGTTGCAGCTGGCGCAGCACCTCGGCCAGGGCCTGCTTTTCCTTGTGGCGCAGGCCGGCGGCGGGTTCGTCCAGCAGCAGCAGGGCGGGGTCGCTGCACAGGGCGCGGGCAATCTCCATCAGGCGCTGCGGGCCCAGGGCCAGATTGCCGGCCAGTTCATGAGCTTGCTCGGCCATGCCGATGCGGCGCAGCTGCAGCTCGGCCTCGCGGAACAGGCGCTGCTCCTCGGCGCGGTCCAGTCGGAGCAGGGCGCGCAGCGTGCCGCTGTGTCCGCGCAAGTAGGCGCCCAGGGCCACGTTCTCCAGCACCGTCATCTCGGCCATCATCTTGACGTGCTGGAAGGTGCGCGACACGCCGCGACGGGCGATCTCGCGCGAGGGCAGGCCGGACACATCCGCGCCGCGAAAACGGACCGAGCCGTCGCTGGCCGGCAGCACGCCGGTGATGAGGTTGAAGGTGGTGGATTTGCCGGCGCCGTTGGGCCCGATCAGGCCGATGAT
>JAIXSD010000111.1 GCA_027484885.1 Rubrivivax sp. | reverse complement strand
GGCAATGAAGACCTGGACCCGATCGCCGTGGTGCAGAGCTTCTACCCCATGGTGGAAGCCCTGGCCCGCGCCCGCGGCCGCAACCCGGATGCGCCGCCGCATCTGGCCAAGGTCACCAAGACGAACTGATCGGGGCCGGCTGTCATGACTGCTTTTCATCCCGGCCAGCTGGTGATGGTCGACATCCAGGGCAAATCCCTGGACGCGGCCACCGCCGAGTTCCTGCGCGCCAATCAGGTGCGCGCCGTCTGCCTGTTCCGCAAGAACCTGGGCACCGAAGCCGAAGTGCGCCAGCTGACCCGCGATCTGCGCGAGGTCATGGGCCCCGGCGCCCTGATCGGCCTCGACCAGGAAGGCGGCTCGGTGGTGCGCGCCACCTTTCTGCCGCAAGCGCCCTCGGCCATGGCCCTGGGTGCGGCCGATGATGCGGCCCTGGCGGAAAACGTCGGCGCTGCGGTCGCCCGCGGCCTGGCCTCCATCGGCGTGAACTGGAACTTCGCGCCGGTGCTGGACATCAACAACAACCCGGCCAACCCGGTGATCGCTGAGCGCAGCTTCTCCGAAGATGCCGATGATGTGACCCGTTTGGCCGGCGCCTGGATGGCCGGCTCGCTGCGCGAAGGCGTGGCCTGCTGCGTCAAGCATTTCCCTGGTCACGGCGACACGCATGTCGATTCGCACCTGGCCCTGCCGACGGTGGACAAGAGCCGCGCCGAGCTGGACGCGCTGGAGCTGCGCCCCTTCAAGGCCTTGCGTGATGCGGCGCCCGCCGTGATGACGGCCCACATCGTCTACCCGCAGATCGACCCCGATCACCCGGCCACCTTGTCGACCAAGATCCTGGGCGACATCCTGCGCCGTGAGTGGGGCTACGACGGCGTGGTCATCACCGATGCGCTGATGATGAAGGCCATCTTCGAGCGCTACGGCTACGCCCGCGCCGCCGTGATGGCCATCCAGGCTGGTGCCGACATGATCCTGGCCCAGGGCTCGTTGGACGAGCAGGGCCAGTCCATCCAGGCCTTGAAAGACGCCTTCGAGCGCGGCGATCTGACCCTGGAGCAGGGCCGCATCGCCGCCGCCCGGCTGGACAAGCTGGCGGCCGCCTACCCGGTGCGCCATGACGACTACCAGGGCGAGCCGCGCGCCGCCGACGACCGCCTGATGCGCCAGGCCTGGGCTGCCGGCCTGACGGCCCTGCGCGGCGCCACGCCGCCGGCCCGCGATGCGGCCCTGCGTGTGTTCGTGCAGCCCGAGGTGCCGACCGATGGCGTCTCGGAAGCCGGCCCCTCGGGCGCGCAAATCGTCGAGCTGTTCCGTGCCTTCCCGAATGCCCAGATCGAGTTCGTCGACGACATCCTGGCCCTGGACTGGGCCACGGTGCCGCAGGACGGACGCCTGAACATCGTCGCCTCCACCCACCGCATGCGCTACGGCCAGAACGCCCGCGCCTGGACGCCCGATCTGCATCTGGTGCTCTGGAACCCCTTCCAGACGCTCGATGTGCCGTGCCCGACCGTGGTGAGCTGGGGTTATGCCGATGGCGCCCTGGCCGGCCTGCAGGCATGGTTGCAGGGCGAGCATGTGGCCGCTGCGCAGTCGCCCGTAGGTCTGGACTGACGCCCTTTCTCTCTCTCCACCCTGGGGCCTGTTGAGACATGAACACCACCACCCTGAGCGCCGAGCGCACCGAGACCCCCATGACCCTCGCCAACACGAAGAACAAGACGCGCGCGCCGGGCACCTGGGTGCTCAGCCTGTACTTCCTGCAGGGCTTGCCCTTCTTCATGGTCAATCTGGTCTCGGCCCTGATGTTCAAGAGCCTGGGTGTGTCCAACGAGGACATCACGCGCTGGACCGGCTTGCTGGGCCTGGCCTGGGTGTTCAAGCCGCTGTGGAGCCCGTTGCTGGAGCTGGCGCCGAGCAAGAAGTGGATGGTGATCAGCTTCCAAGCCCTGGGTGCGGTGGCGCTGGGCCTGATCGCGCTCTCGCTCAATCTGCCCAGCTTCTTCCTCATCTGCATCGCCTTGCTGGCGGTGGCGGCGATCGCCTCCGCCTCGCATGACATCGTCTGCGACGGCCTCTACATCGCCACCTTGAGCGGCAAGCAGCGCGCGGTGTGGGCCGGCTGGTTGGGCACTTGCTTCAATGGCTCCAAGCTCTTCGCCATGGGTGGCCTGGTGATCCTCGCCGGCACGCTGGAAAAGAGCGCCGGCCCGGTGGTGGCCTGGGCCACGGTCTTCGGCATCGCCGCCGTGACCATGGCCGTGCTGGCGGCGTACCACGTCTGGGCCCTGCCCGACACACGCAGCAGCGTCGAGGTCGGGGGCAGCGTCGAGGTGGCCGGCACCTTGGGCGATGTGATCCGCAGCTTCTTCAAGCTGGAAGGTGTGTGGGTGGCGATCGCCTTCATCATCCTGTTCCGCGCCGGCGAAGCGCAGGTGCAGGCGCTGGGCCCCTTGTTCATGAAGGACGCCCGCGAGCTGGGCGGCCTGGGCATGGCCACCACCGAGGTGGGCCTGTCCTACGGCACGGCCGGAACCCTGGCCTTCCTGGCCGGCAGCATTGCCTCGGGCTACTTCACTGCCTGGCTGGGCCTGCGCCGCGCCATGGTCTGGCTGTTGCTGGCCATGAACCTGCCGAACCTGGCCTTTTACGCCCTGGCCCTGAGCCAGACCAGCAACCTCTGGTTGATCTCGCTGGCGGTGAGCCTGGAGACTTTTGGTTATGGCTTCGGCTTTGTCGCGGTGATCTTGTTCATGATGCAGTTCGTGGCCAAGAGCAAGTACCAGACGGCGCATTACGCGATTGCCACCGGCTTCATGGCCCTGGGCTATGTGATCTTCAAGGCCATCAGCGGCGACGTGCAAAAGCTGCTGGGCTACCAGCACTTCTTCCTGTGGGTGGTGCTCTCGGCCGTCCCGGTGTTCCTGATGCTGAAG
>JAIXSD010000545.1 GCA_027484885.1 Rubrivivax sp. | reverse complement strand
GTCATCCCCGGCCGGCGCTGCTGGAGGGAAGGACCGAGCGGCCAGCCCCGAGCGAAGCACCTGCATTGCTGTCTGCGCCACCCTCGGGTTTGGCGATGCAGTCGCCCGATGCGAGCCAGGTGCAAGGCCGCGAGGTGTGGCTGCTGCATCCCTGGAGCCTGGGCGCCTTGCCGGCCGACCTGCCGCCAGATGCGGTGGTGATCGGCCTCTGGCTGCAGGACTTCCATCAGGCCTGGCCCTGGAGCGAGCGGCGCTGGCGCTGGGTGGCTGCACGCATGGCCGAGCTCGGTGCGCGGATGTGGTGGGGGGATGCGGCCGCGCTGGGCCCCGCCTTGGCTGGCGCCCGCCGGGTGCGCAGCCGCGCCGAGCCGCATCTGCAGGCCTGGCTGCCCCGCTGGGCCGAGTGTCTGCCCGAGCCGGCGTTGTTTCCCGAGGTGACGCCCTGCTGTGCGTCCTTTTCGGCCTGGTGGACGCGCAGCACGCGTGGCCTCAGCAGCGCCGAAGACTTGCTGTCGAGGGAGCCACGATGAAGCCGCAAACCTGTGAGCCTGCGCCCGGCGAATCGCTGACCGTGCTGTTCGACGGCGCCTGCCCGCTGTGCCGGCGCGAGATCGCGCTCTACCGCGGCCAGGCAGAAGGCCAGCCGGTCTGCTTTGCCGATGTCAGCGACCCGGCCCAGGTCTTGCCGGCGGGGCGCACGCAGGCGGAGCTGCTGGCGCGCTTCCATGTGCAGCTGCCCGACGGGCGTTTGCTCAGCGGGGCCGAGGCCTTTCTCGCCCTGTGGGCGCGGCTGCCCGGCTGGCGCTGGCTGGCGTGGCTGGGGCGCCTGCCCGGTGTGGCGCGCCTGATGGAGTGGGCCTACCTGGGATTTCTGCGCCTGCGGCCGGCGGTGCAGCGGGGATTCCGGCGCTGGAAGCCGGATTGAGCCGCGGCCGCGGCCTCGTTCAGTCGCCCGGTGCGAAGCGGTCCACCGCGTCGGTGATGATGCCGTCCACCCCGTTGGCGCGCAGCCAGGCCACGACCGATGCATCGTTGGCGGTGTAGACCAGGGCTTTCATGCCGGCCGCGTGGATGGCTTGCACGCGCGCCGCGTCCATCAGGCGGTAGTTGGTGATGAGGGCCACACAGCCCAGGCTTTGCGCCTCGGCAAGCCAGCTTTCGCGCGGGCTGTCGAGCAAGAGGCCGCGCGGCACGCCGGGGGCGGTCTCGCGGGCGCCCTCCAGGGCGACGGGCTCGAAGGAGCTGAACAGGGGCAGGCGAGCCTGCCCTTGCCAAAGACGTAACACCTCGCGGCCCACGACCTGGCCGGTCAGGCGCTCCTGGCCCGGCGTGGGCTTGAGCTCCAGATTGAGGCCGAAGCCATTGGCCTGCACAAAGCGGACCACCGCCTCCAGGCTGGCCAGGGGCTCGCCGGCATAGCTGCGGCTGTGCCAGCTGCCGGCGTCCAGGCGGCTCAGGTCTGACCAGCTCTGCGCGCTGGCCAGGCCCGAGCCCGTGCTGGTGCGGCGCAGGCTGCTGTCGTGCAGCAAGAAGGGGATGCCGTCCTGGCTCAGCTTCACATCGCACTCAAAGGCCCGGTAGCCATGGGCGGCGCCGAGGCGGAAGGCGGCCAGGGTGTTCTCGGGCGCCAGCTTGCCGGCGCCGCGGTGGGCGATCCAGAAGGGCAGGGGCCAGGCGGGCGTGGTGGAGGTGTTCATGGCTGCGGTTTCAGCTGAGTGCGACACGATATTAGCCCTGGAGAGGGCGCTCCAGTCGCAAGGCCAATCGCCTGCGGTAGCTGGGAGAAATGCTGCGCTGCGGTACGATCATGGCCCGAGCGCGCAAGGCCCGGCCGCGCGATCCGCCGGCGGTTGCCGGTGTGGCGCAGGGCCGGCCATGACAGGCCTGGGCCACAAGCCCGTTGATGCCCTGGGTCCGTTCGTTCCAGCCAATTTCTCACTCAGCCTTGTGGCTGGGCTTTTCGGGCACCAGAGCCCGGTGGGCCTGGCCGCAGCCAACCAAGGGTGTGTCGCCCGCACCTGGCCGCCATGAATGCACCGCATCCGCTGATGCTTGAAGACCCCGCTGCCCCGAACGCCGCTGCCGATGCGGCCCCTGCCGCTCATGCTGCTCATGCTGCGCACGCCGGTTCACCGCGCCTGCGCGAGATTCCCTACAACTACACCTCTTTCTCCGACCGCGAGATCGTCATTCGCCTGCTCGGCGAGCCCGCCTGGGCGCTGCTGGACAAGCTGCGCGAAGAGCGCCGCACCGGCCGCTCGGCCCGCATGCTGTACGAGGTGCTGGGCGACATCTGGGTGGTGCAGCGCAACCCCTATCTGCAAGACGATCTGCTGGACAACCCCAAGCGCCGCGGCCTCTTGATCGAAGCCCTGCAGCACCGCCTGAGCGAGGTGGAGCGCCGCCGCGACCCCAGCACCGATGCCCAGCGCGATGCCGATGTCGGCCAGCTGCTGAAGGCGGCGCAAGAGGCGGTGCGCCAGTTCGCCAGCCAGTTCGAGCAGGTGGCCGAGCTGCGCCGCCGCACCATCCGCCTGCTGGGCAAGACCACGGCGCGCGACAACATCAAGTTCGACGGCTTGGCCCGCGTCTCCCATGTCACCGACGCGACCGACTGGCGGGTCGAGTACCCCTTTGTCGTGCTGACCCCGGACAGCGAGGCCGAGATGGCCCAGCTGGTCAAGGGCTGTGTGGAGCTGGGCCTGACCATCATTCCGCGTGGCGGCGGCACCGGCTACACCGGCGGCGCCGTGCCCCTGGTCTGGAACAGCGCCGTCATCAACACCGAAAAGCTCGAAGGCCTGCGCGGCGTCGAGATGCTGACCCTGCCCGGCCTGGACCGCGAGGTGGCCACGATCTGGAGCGAAGCGGGCGTGGTGACGCAGCGCGTGTCCGATCTGGCCGAGCAGCATGGCTTTGTGTTCGCGGTTGACCCGACCAGCGCCGAGGCCTCCTGCGTGGGCGGCAATATCGCCATGAACGCCGGCGGCAAGAAGGCCGTGCTCTGGGGCACGGCGCTGGACAACCTGGCCAGCTGGCGCATGGTCACGCCCGAGGCCAAATGGCTGGAGGTGACCCGCCTCAACCACAATATGGGCAAGATCCATGATGTGGAGGTGGCCAGCTTCGAGCTGCGCTATTTCGACGCCAGCGGCAAGAAGCTCGAGCGCACCGAGCGGCTCGACATCCCCGGCCGCACCTTCCGCAAGGAAGGCCTGGGCAAGGACGTCACCGACAAATTCCTGGCCGGCCTGCCGGGCATCCAGAAAGAGGGCTGCGACGGCCTGATCACCAGCGCCCGCTGGGTGGTGCACAAGATGCCGGCCCATGTGCGCACGGTCTGCCTGGAGTTCTTCGGCAACCCCAAGGATTGCGTGCCGGCCATCGTCGACATCAAGGACTTCATGTTTGCCGAGGCGAAGCGCCCTGGCGGCGCGGTGCTGGCGGGCTTGGAACATCTGGACGACCGCTACCTCAAGGCCGTGGGCTACTCGACCAAGAGCAAGCGTGCCCATCTGGCCGGCGCGTCCTCCAACGGCCTGCCCAAGATGGTGCTGGTCGGCGACATCGTCGGTGAGGACGCCGACGCGGTGGCTCGCGCCACCTCGGAGGTGGTGCGCCTGGCCAATGGCCGCAACGGCGAGGGCTTTGTCGCCATCAGCGCCGATGCGCGCAAGAAGTTCTGGCTGGACCGCAAGCGCACGGCCGCCATCTCCAAGCACACCAATGCCTTCAAGGTGAACGAGGATGTGGTGATCCCCTTGCCGCGCATGGGCGAGTACACCCTGGGCATTGAGCGCATCAATATCGAACTCTCGCTGCGCAACAAGCTGGCCCTGGTCGGCGCGCTGCAGCAGCTGTTCAGCACCGCCAAGCTGCCTTTGGGCAAGAGCGACGACGCCGGCGAGATCCCCAGCGCCGAGCTGCTGGGCGACCGCGTGCAGCAAGCCCTGGCCCTGCTGGCCGAGGTGGGCGCGCAGTGGCAGCGCTGGAAGGATGAGCTGGACCTGCCTCGCCCCGAGGAAGGTGGCAGTTACTTCGACCAGCTGCAGGACCACAGCCTGCGCGCGTCCTGGAAGACGCAGATCTTCAAGCCCCTGCAAACCATCTTCAGCGGCGCGGCCTTTGCGCAGATCCTGGAGGAGTGCAAGCGCATCCACCAGGAGGTGCTGCGTGGCCGGGTTTGGGTGGCCCTGCACATGCATGCCGGTGACGGCAATGTGCACACCAACATCCCCGTCAATTCTGACAACTACGAGATGCTGCAGACGGCGCATGAGGCGGTGGGCCGCATCATGAAGCT
>JAIXSD010000343.1 GCA_027484885.1 Rubrivivax sp. | reverse complement strand
GGATTGCAGGGCGCGCATCTGCGCGCTATTGAAGGCGTTCAGGTCTTCGCTGAGCAAGCCCTGGATTTGCGTACTGCTCAGCGCGGCCACCTGTTGGGTGCCCAGGGCGCCGATCTGATCGGAGTCGAATGCGGCCAGCTTGTCGGTGCTGAGGGCGCGCAGCGCGCTGCTGTTGAGTGCGCGCAGATCGGCGGTTTGGATGAAGCGAATCTGCTCGCTGCTCAGCGCGCTCATGGCAAAGCTGCCGAGCGAGGCGAACTGCCGCGTGGTCAGGGCCTGGATCTGGTCACTGCTGAAGGCAGCCCAATCTTCGGTCGAGAAACGGCCCAGCGTGCGGGTGCTCAGGCCCGCGATCTGGGTGGCCGACAAATGGGTGATCAGGGTGCTCATCAGTGGCTCGCTCGGGCAGGCGGTGGCCGCAGGCGCTCATGTGCGCACGGCAGCACCGACCCGACCTCCTCGGGGGTGTTCAGTGGTCCGACCCGGCAACTCCTGTGAAACCTTGAGGCAGCGCCACGCAGCAGCGACGGGTTCGGTGTCGCGCTGCGAAGCTCCAAAACGTTCGAATGGCAGCGCGCAGCCCCTGCGGCCAGGGGCTGGATGCGCTCAATTCGATCGTCAGGGGGCGAAAACCATGCTTTTTCCGGGCATGAGTTCTCGATTCCCGTGCTAGCGCTTTCGACGCCGTCGGCCCGGACTTGAGCCCGCAAATCGGGGCTGTCCCCCTTGGCTGGGGCGTTCGCGCGGGAGAGAGCGGCAGGGTGGCGCATGGCAGGCGGCTTCAGGTGTCAGTGGGAAGAGGCGGTTCGGTCGGTGTCCAACGAATCAGTTTTTCTGTGGATGTGAAATAAAGCCTCAAGTTCTTCGAGGCTCTACCGATGTTAGGAATTGGCGCAAAAAACGAAGGTCGCATAAGGGGGCGCATTGCTCGCTTGTTTGGCGCGCTGTGCGCTGTGCGTCTTCGATGTAATTGCAGGGCCGCAAGCTGCGGTGAGACCGTCGCGCGCCATGCACATCACCACCCTGATCCCGGCCTACAAGACCAAATACCTGCAAGAGCTGCTGGCCGGCTTGATGACCCAGACCCGCAAGCCGGATCTCATCCTCATCTCGGATGACAGCCCCGGCGGTGAGTTCACCCAGCAGCTGCTGTCGCCGCGCTATGCCAACTGGGTGGCCACGCTGCCGCTGGAGTTGCATGTTGGTCGCCGCGCCGGCGCTTACGAGAACTTCAAGAACCTGGTTCGGCTCTGGGGCGGGCGCAGCGAGCTCTTCCACATCCTGCTGGACGACGACGTCATCTTTCCGGACTTCTACGCCCAGCATCTGCAGACCCACCAGATGGCCGAGCTGTCCTGCAGCATCAGTGCCCGCTGGAACGCCAACGAACGCGGCCAGCCCATCGAAGGCATGCCGGTGCCTGAGGCGATTGCCAGCTCCAACAGCCGCATCATGTCCATGGGCCCCAAGGCCATGTTCTCGAGCACGGTGCCGGGCAGCGTCAACTGGCTGGGGGAGTTCTCCAACTGCGTGATCCGGGCGCGCTGCGCCGAGCTGCTGGACCAGCCGGCCTTTGGCGGCGTGTCCTACGCGGGCTTGTGGGACCTGGGTTTCTTCCTGGCCGCCAGCCTGCAAGCGCCGATCGGCTACATCCAGGACCGGCTCGGTTACTTCCGCGCTGGCGGCGAGGGCCATTCGGCCCAGCGCAACGGCCCGCATATGAAAGCCGCCTACCTGGGTTATGTGGCCCTGGCCGTGGGCGGCTGCCGCATCGGCCAGGTGGCACCGGAGCAGATGCGCATGTGCGCCACCGGCATGGCCGGCGCCCTGGTCAAGAACTATGGCGATCAGCCCGATGTGATGGCGTTTGTGCCCCTGCTGCTGGAGCTGGGTCAGGGCAGCGAAGGGGCGGAGGCGGCTTTCGTCGAAGGCTGGCACGGTTTCCTGCAATCCCACGGGTTTTGAAGATGGCCCTGCAAAACCGACTGGAACGCTTGCGCGGCCTGATCTCGCGCAGCCCGGCTTTCGAGCTGGAAACCTGGGTACGCGCCTTGCTGGTGCACTACTTCTTTCATGTGTCCGACAAGCAGCGCATCGAGATCCACGGCCAGGGTTCGCGCAGCCTCAACTTCCTGACGCCCACGGTGCTCAAGGGTGCAGGGCGCATCGTGCTCAGCACCAGCACGGTGTTTGGTGTGCCCCGCTCGCCGGGCAGCTATGCCTGCAGCTATGTCGAGTCACGCACGCCCGATTCGCTGATCGAGATCGGCCCCGGCACGGTGTTCAACAACCAGCTCAATCTGATCTCGGAAGGCGCGGCCATCCGTTTTGGCGCCAACTGCCTGGTCGGCGCCGAGCTGCAAGTCATGGACAGCAATCTGCACGATCTGCGCCTGGCCCACCGCCGCGAGCCCGACCCGCAGCCGGCCGAGGTGGTGATTGGCGACGAGGTCTTCATCGGCTCGCGCGTGACCATCCTCAAAGGCGTGCGCATCGGCCGCGGCTGCGTGATCGCGGCTGGTGCGGTGCTGCAGCCGCATTTCCAGGCCCCTGCCTTGTCCATCGTGGCGGGCAATCCCGCTCGGGTGGTGGGGCGGATGGACGAGAGGCCGGACGGAAGCAACTGAGTTCAGGCAAGAAAGTCTGCGGCTCATCTCAATGAGCGCAGTGTGGGTGCTAGCGACGTATCTGCTGCGCTGTCAGGGGAAGCTTGCGGCATGAGGCGGCCCTTGGGCATGTACGTGAGGCCCTGCAGCCCGCGCCGCCACCGGGCTCATGGTTCCGGGGTCGGCCCTGGCGG
>JAIXSD010000021.1 GCA_027484885.1 Rubrivivax sp. | reverse complement strand
GCGGCCGTGGCCGCCCATCTGAACCTCGCGCGTGTGCAAGAAGCCCTCGTGGCTGCCGCGCCCGCTCTCTGACACCTGCTGTTCCTGGAATCGCCATGAGCCACTCTTCCCACTCCCAAACCACCAACCAGATCCAATCGCTGACGCCGACCACTGACGCGGACCGCCAGAACGCCAAGCCCTGGACCGTCAACGAGGTGGTGGCCCTGTTCGATCTGCCCTTCAACGACCTGCTGTTCAAAGCCCAGCAAGTGCACCGCGAGAACTTCGACGCCAATGCGGTGCAGCTGTCCACGCTCTTGTCCATCAAGACCGGTGGTTGCGAAGAGGACTGCGCCTACTGCCCGCAGTCGGCCCACTTCGACACCGGCCTCAAGGCCGAGAAGCTGATCCCGCTGCAAGAGGTGCTGGAGGCCGCCCGCGCGGCAAAAGCCAATGGCGCCACGCGTTTCTGCATGGGTGCCGCCTGGCGCTCGCCCAAGGATCGCCATCTGGAAGCCATCGGCGAGATGGTCAAGGAGGTCAAGGCCATGGGTCTGGAAACCTGCCTGACCGCCGGCATGCTGGGCGAAGGCCAGGCCGAGCAACTGGCCGAAGCCGGCCTGGACTACTACAACCACAACCTCGACACCTCGCCCGAGTTCTACGGCCAGATCATCACCACCCGCACCTACCAGGACCGCCTGGACACGCTGGACCGCGTGCGCAATGTCGGCCTCAAGGTCTGCTCCGGTGGCATCGTCGGCATGGGTGAAACCCGCCGCCAGCGTGCCGGCCTGGTGGTGCAGCTGGCCAATCTGAGCCCGTACCCGGAATCGGTGCCCATCAACAATCTGGTTCAGGTCGAAGGCACGCCGCTGGCTGACAAGGGCACGGAGGCGCTGGACCCGTTTGAGTTCATCCGCACCATCGCCGTGGCCCGCATCACCATGCCGCGCGCCATGGTCCGCCTCTCGGCCGGCCGCGAAGAAATGCCCGAAAGCATGCAGGCCCTGTGCTTCCTGGCCGGCGCCAACAGCATGTTCTACGGCGACAAGCTGCTGACCACCAGCAACCCGCAGGCCGAGAAAGACCGCGCCCTGCTGAACCGCCTGGGCATGCGTTGCGCCAGCGAGGCGAATCTGGTGCCGCAAGAAGCGAGTGCCGCTGCGGAAGCTGAGGGCGGCTGCGGCAAGCTCAGCTGCCACTCCCACTGAGCTTTCGCCCTGGCCCAGCGCGCTGCGTCCACACCCAGAACAAGAATTCGGAGACAAAAGAGATGTTCAAGAAAATCCTGATCGCGAACCGCGGCGAGATTGCCTGCCGCGTGGCGGCGACAGCACGCCGCCTGGGTGTAAAGACCGTGGCCGTGTATTCCGAGGCTGACGCGCAGGCCCGCCATGTGCAGGCTTGCGACGAGGCGGTGCTGATCGGAGGCCCGGCGCCCAAGGATTCCTACCTGCAGTGGCAGCGCATCATCGACGCCGCCCTGGCCACGGGCGCCGAGGCCGTGCACCCTGGCTATGGTTTTCTGAGCGAGAACGAAGAGTTCGCCCAGGCCTGCACCGCGCATGGCCTGGTCTTCATCGGCCCGCCGGCCAGCGCCATCCAGGCCATGGGCTTGAAGGCCGAGTCCAAGCGCTTGATGGAAGCGGCCGGTGTGCCCTTGGTGCCCGGCTACCACGGCGCCGACCAAGACCCGGCCCTGCTCAAAGCCGAGGCCGAGCGCATCGGCTTCCCGGTGTTGATCAAGGCCAGCGCCGGCGGTGGCGGCAAGGGCATGCGCGCGGTCTACAGCGCTGATGAGTTCGATGCCGCGCTGGCCTCGTGCAAGCGCGAGGCCATCAACAGCTTCGGTGACGATGCAGTGCTGATCGAGCGTTATGTGCAGCGCCCGCGCCATATCGAGATCCAGGTTTTTGGCGACAGCCAGGGCAACTGCGTCTATCTCTTCGAGCGCGATTGCTCGGTGCAGCGCCGCCACCAGAAGGTGCTGGAAGAAGCGCCCGCCCCGGGCATGACGGCCGAGCGGCGTGCCCAGATGGGCGGCGCTGCCGTGGCTGCGGCCAAGGCCGTGGGCTATGTGGGCGCTGGCACGGTGGAGTTCATCTGCGAGCAGGATGGCCGCTTCTACTTCATGGAGATGAACACCCGCTTGCAGGTCGAGCATCCCGTGACCGAAGCGATCACCGGCCAGGATTTGGTTGAGTGGCAGCTGCGCGTCGCCTCGGGCGAGCCCCTGCCGCTGCAGCAGGACGAGCTGCGCATGAACGGCCATGCCATCGAGGCGCGCATCTGCGCCGAGAACCCCGAGGCGGGCTTCTTGCCCGCCACCGGCGCGCTCAAGGTGGCGCGCTGGCCCGCCCATGTGGCTTTTGAGCGCGGCCCGGTTCGCATCGATGCCGGCGTGGGGGAGGGCGATGCCATCAGCCCCTTCTACGATTCCATGGTCGCCAAGCTGATCGTCTGGGGCGAGGACCGTGAGCAAGCTCTGGTCCGCTTGGACGCCTCGCTGCGCGACACCCACATCGTCGGCTTGCAAACCAATGTGGCCTTTCTGCGCCGCTGTGCCGCCACGGCTTCG
Organism: Rubrivivax sp.; assembly: GCA_027484885.1. Taxonomy (GTDB): domain Bacteria; phylum Pseudomonadota; class Gammaproteobacteria; order Burkholderiales; family Burkholderiaceae_C; genus Paucibacter_A. Next base: position 2,495 of record JAIXSD010000021.1, on the reverse strand, counting down.
TTTGCTTCGGCCGATCTGGACACGGCCCTGATCGAGCGTGAGCGCGCCGCCTTGTTCGAGCAGCCTGGTTTGCCGCTGCAGATCAGCGCCGCCGCGGTGGTGGCCCACACCTTGGCGGCTGAGGCGCAGTCGCAAGACGCCGATCCCTGGAGCCGCCGCGATGGTTGGCGCCTGTTCGGCGCCTCGGCGCGCCGTTTCGATCTGGAAGTGGCCGGCCAGCGTCATGCGGTGCTGCTCTCGCGCCACCACCAGGGCGGCATGCAGCTGAGCCTCGATGGCGGCGAGCCCATCGCCTTTGCCGTCAACTCCAGCAGCCTGGAGCAGCATGAGCTGTTGCTGGGCACGGGCCTGCAGCAGCAGCGTGTGCGGGTGAACAGTTATGCCGATGGCGAGACCGTGGCCGTGTTCGCACCGCAAGGCAGTGCCTACCTGACCGAGATCGACGCCCTGGCCCACGCCGGTGACGGTGCTGCCGAAGCCGGCCGCTTGACGGCGCCCATGCCCGGCAAGCTGGTCAGCTTCCTGGCTGCCGTCGGTGACAAGGTCAGCAAGGGCCAGCCTCTGGCTGTGATGGAAGCCATGAAGATGGAACACACCATCAACGCGCCCAAGGACGGCGTGGTGGCCGAGCTGCTGTTCGCCGTGGGCGACCAGATCGGTGATGGCGCCGAGCTGCTGCGGCTCGAAGCTTGAGGCGATGGGTCGCGCGATGAGCTTCGGGGCGCCGGGGGCCACAAGTGGCACATGGCCGTCGTTCGCTTGTTCTCGTGTGGCCCTGCAGCCCGTGCCGCCACCGGGCTCATGGTTCCGGGGTCGGCCCAGTCGGGCCGACTTCCCTGCGCTGCTCGCACCTCGGGGCTGGCGCATAACTCACTCCGCTCCCTGCGTTCGCTTCGTTCAGACAGAAGCGCCAAGTCAGAACTTGAAGCGCGCGAGTACGCGCGCGCCCCGAGGCGCTGCGCTGCTCGGCCCGGCACAAATCGCCCGGCAGCGGCCCGGGCCGCAGGGCGCTTGCATCGCGATCGATAGTCCCCTTCCACGGTGGAGCACGCCACATCCGGAGGTGGCTCGGCCCGCTGACGGGCGATTTGTGCGCGGCCGAGTGCGCAGCGGAACGGCTCAGGCGCGCGTACCCGCGCGCTTCAAGCGCTGACTCGGCGCCACTGTTTGACCACAGTGAGCGCAGCGAACGGAGGGAGATTGGCGCCGCTGAGCCGCGGAGTGAGCAACGAGGGAAGTCGGCTCAGAGAGCCGACCCGCGAACCATGAGCCCGGCGGCGGGCCGAGTCACCGCAGCGAGAACGAACCACACAGCAGACGTCCGCTTCATGCCGACAGCAGTCTTTCCCAGCAAGGAGGAGTTTTGAATGAGCAAGCTACCCACCCACGTCACCCTCGTCGATGTTGGCCCGCGTGACGGCCTTCAGAATGAGAAGCAGACCGTGTCCACCGAGGACAAGGCGCAGCTGGTGGCCCTGCTGCAGGCGGCGGGCCTGAAGGAGATCGAAGTCACCAGCTTTGTGTCGCCGAAGTGGGTGCCGCAGATGGCGGACAACGCGGCGGTGATGGCCGCCATCGACCGCCAGCCCGGCGTTCGCTATTCGGTGCTGACGCCCAATCTCAAGGGCTTCGAGTCAGCCCTGCCGACGCGGCCGGACGAGATCGTGGTGTTTGCAGCGGCCTCTGAGGCCTTCAGCCAGAAGAACATCAACTGCAGCATTGCCGAGAGCATCGAGCGTTTCGTGCCCGTGGTGGAGGCCGCGCATGCGGCCGGCATCAAGGTGCGCGGCGCCTTGTCCTGCGCGGTGGGCTGCCCGTATGAGGGCGATATCAGCGCTGACCAGGTGGAGCGCGTGGTGCAGCTGATGAAGGGCATTGGTGTCGACCATCTGGGCGTGGCCGACACCATCGGTGTGGGCACGCCGCGCAAGGTGCAGGCGGCCATGGAGCGGGCGCTCAAGCACTACCCGCTGGTTGAAGTCAGCGGTCATTTCCACGACACCTACGGCCAGGCCCTGGCCAATATCTACGCCTGTCTGGAGCTGGGCGTGCATCACTTTGACACCAGCGTCGCCGGTCTGGGCGGCTGCCCCTATGCCAAGGGTGCCACTGGCAATGTGGCCAGCGAGGACGTGGTCTTCATGCTGAACGGTCTGGGCATCGACACCGGCATCGATCTGGACCGACTGGTCGACGCCGGCGCCTTCATTTCTGGCGTGCTGGGCCGGCCGCCGGTGTCACGCGTGGCGCGGGCGATTCTCGCCAAACGCGCCGCCTGAGCGCGGGCCCGTCGCAGGCGGCGGGCATGAGCCATTCGGCATATAGCGAGGGAAAGCGGGTCATGGCCGGGTCATGGCACTTGCCGACACTGGCGGATGCAGGTCTTGAACCAAGACAGCAATCGCCAGTTCTTCAAGCAAGCCCCAATCCGGAGATTTCCACATGTCCTTCACTCTGTCCCGCCTGTCGGCCGCTGTTGCCGCCCTGGGTCTGCT
>JAIXSD010000081.1 GCA_027484885.1 Rubrivivax sp. | reverse complement strand
ATCGAGGCGATCCGCCCGATGAAGGACGGCGTGATCGCCGACTTCACCGTCACCGAGCAGATGCTCAAGCAGTTCATCAAGATGGTGCACGACTCCAAGATGCTGCGCCCCAGCCCGCGCATCATCATCTGCGTGCCCTGCGGCTCCACCCAGGTCGAGCGCCGTGCCATCCGTGAATCGGCCCTGGGCGCCGGTGCCTCCGAGGTCTATCTGATCGAAGAGCCCATGGCCGCCGCGATCGGCGCCGGCCTGCCGGTCAGCGAGGCCAGCGGCTCGATGGTCGTGGACATCGGCGGCGGCACCACCGAGGTGGGCGTGATCTCGCTGGGCGGCATGGTCTACAAGGGCAGCGTGCGCGTCGGCGGCGACAAGTTCGACGAAGCCATCATCAACTACATCCGCCGCAACTACGGCATGTTGATCGGCGAGCCCACCGCCGAAGCGATCAAGAAGAACATCGGCAGCGCCTTCCCGGGCTCCGAGGTCAAGGAAATGGAAGTCAAGGGCCGCAATCTGGCCGAAGGCGTGCCGCGCAGCTTCACGATTTCGTCCAACGAGATCCTGGAAGCCCTGACCGACCCGCTGAACCAGATCGTCTCCGCCGTGAAGAACGCGCTGGAACAGACCCCGCCCGAGCTGGGCGCCGACATCGCCGAGCGCGGCATGATGCTGACCGGCGGCGGCGCGCTGCTGCGCGATCTGGATCGCTTGTTGGCTGAGGAAACTGGTCTGCCGGTGCTGGTGGCGGAGGATCCGCTGACGTGCGTGGTGCGGGGTTGCGGGATGGCTTTGGAGCGCATGGAGCGCCTCGGCTCCATCTTCACCTCCGAGTGATTGTTTTTGCCTACTGCGCGAGCCTCATGCGTCGTTGGGCGGTGCTCGCAATCCTCACGTACTGCCAGTACGCTCCGGTTGCTCCGCTCCGTCCGCCTAGCCTGAGGCCCGCTCGCTACGGCTGCTGAGAGCGGGCGTTAGCGGTCAGTTTGTTCTTCACCAGCGCCATGCCCCTCGGCCCTCCAGATCGCAACCCGCCACCATTTTTCCGCCAGGGCGCGTCGGCCCAGGCGAGGTTGCTGCTGTGCGCGGCGCTGGCGGTGTTCTTGATGGTGGCGGATGCGCGCTTTCATGTGGTGGGGCCGGCGCGGGCGGGCCTGGCCTTGTTGCTGCACCCGTTTCAGCGCCTGCTGCTGACGCCGGTGGATGCCTGGGAGAGTTTCGAGGCCTACCGGCTGGGCACGCAGCGGGCCATGGAGGCCGAGGCGCTGGCGCGCCAGCAGCTGGTGCAGCAGGCCGAACGCCTGGCGCGTGCGGCCCAGCTGCAGGCGGAAAACCAGCGCCTGCGTGCGCTGCTGGAGCTGCGCCCGGCGCTGGAGGTGGCCTCGCTCTCGGCCGAGGTCCTGTACGAGGCGGCCGACCCCTACTCGCGCCGCGTGGTCATCGACCGCGGCAGCAAGCATGGCGTGCAGGCCGGCTCGCCCGTCATCAACGATGCCGGCGTGCTGGGCCAGGTCACCCGGGTCTACACCTTGTCGGCCGAAGTGACTCTGCTGAGCGACAAGGACGCGGCCATCCCCGTGCTCAACACCCGCACCCAGGCGCGCAACGCCGCTTTTGGCAGCAGCGATGGCAATGGCATGGAGCTGCGCTTTCTGGCCGCCAATGCCGACATCAAGCCCGGTGATCTGATGGCCACCTCGGGCCTGGACGGGGTCTACCCCTCGGGCCTGCCCGTGGCCAAGGTGAGCTCGGTCGAGCGCCGCGGCGACACCAGTTTTGCCAGCGTGCGCCTGCAGCCGGTGGCCCAGGCCGACAGCGTGCGCCATGTGCTGGTGCTGCAGCCCCAGGAGCAGCATGCCAAGGCCATGGCCGAGGCAGCGGCCGCGCAGGCCGCCGATGCGGCTTCGGCCGCCCAGCTCAAGGCGCAGCGCAAGGTCGCTGCGGCCCAGGCCAAAGCTGAAGCCAGCAAGGTCGAGAACAAGACCGACAAACAGGAACCCGGAGCTGCACCATGATCATGCCGCGTGGCGCCGGTCAGCTGCTGCTGCCGGTCAACCCAGCCTTCATCGCCCTGAGCCTGTTTCTGGCCTTGCTGGCCGATATGGTGCCGATCGGCCGCTTCCCGGCCATGCCCGATTTTCTGGCCGTGGTGCTGGTGTTCTGGGGCGTGCACCAGCCGCGCCGGGTCGGTGTGGTCTGGGCCTTTGTGCTGGGCCTGATGATCGACATCCACCATGGCGCCCTGCTGGGCCAGCATGCCCTGGCCTACAGCCTGCTGAGCTTTGGCGCCATCACCCTGCATCGCCGCCTGACCGGCTTCAGCCTGGGCGCGCAGGCGCTGCAGGTGCTGCCGCTGTTCGTGCTGGCGCATGCCGTGTCCTTGCTGGTGCGCCTGGCGGTGGGCGGCATGTGGCCGGGCTGGCTGCTGCTGTTGGCGCCGGTGTTCGAGACCCTGCTCTGGCCGCTGGCCAGCGTGGTGCTGCTGGCGCCGCAGCGCCGCGCGCCCGACCGCGACGCTCACCGCCCGCTGTGAGGCGGCCTGCCGAGCTGTCGATGAACACGCAGACGACGAAGAAAAAGACCGCGCGATGACGGTGCTCAAGAACGTCAAGCAGGAGCTGGGGCGCTTTCGCCTGCGCTTGCTGGCCGCAGCGGCCTTTGTGCTGTTCTGCTTCGGCCTGCTGCTGGCGCGCCTGATCTTTCTGCAGGTGATCCAGCACGAGAGCCTGTCGGACCGGGCCGAGTCCAACCGCATCACGGTGGTGCCCATCGTGCCCAACCGCGGCCTGATCAAGGACCGCAACGGCATCGTCCTGGCCAGCAATTACTCGGCCTACACGCTGGAGATCACGCCCTCCAAGGTGCCCGATCTGGAAACCACCATCGATGCCCTGGCTCAGGTCGTCGAGGTGCAGCCGCGCGACCGCCGCCGCTTCAAGCGGCTGATGAGCGAGAACAAGAACTTCGAATCCCTGCCCATCCGCACCAAGTTGAGCGAGGCTGAGGTGGCGCGCTTCACCGCGCAGCGCTTCCGATTTCCGGGCGTCGAGATCAAGGCGCGGCTGTTCCGCAGCTACCCGCTGGGCGAGGTGGGCTCGCACCTGATCGGCTACATCGGCCGTATCAACCAGGCCGAGAAAAAGGCCATGGACGAGTGGGAAGAAGAGGACATCGCCAACTACCGCGGCACCGAGTACATCGGCAAGTTGGGCCTGGAGCAGAGCTACGAGCGCGAGCTGCATGGCATCACCGGTTTCGAGCAGGTGGAGACCAGCGCCGGCGGCCGGGCCGTGCGCCGCCTGGCCCACCGGCCGCCGACACCGGGCAACACGCTGATGCTGTCCATCGACATCCGCCTGCAAGCCCTGGTGGAAGAGCTCTACAAGGACCGCCGCGGCGCCCTGGTCGCCATCGACCCGCGCAATGGCGAGGTGCTGGCTTTCGTCTCCAAGCCGACCTTCGACCCCAACCTCTTCGTCGACGGCATCGACGCCGACAGCTGGCGCGATCTCAACGAAGACCTGGACAAGCCCCTGCTGAACCGCGCCCTGCGCGGCACCTACCCGCCGGGCTCGACCTTCAAGCCCTTCATGGCCATGGCCGCGCTCAACAGCGGCAAGCGGGCGCCCGGCACCATCGTCATGGATAACCTGACCTACAACTTCGGCGGCCGCACCTTCGGCAGCCCGGAGACCGACCGGCCCGGCCCCAAGGACATGCGTCTGGCCATCGTCAGCTCGTCCAACGTCTATTTCTACAGTCTGGCCAACGAGATGGGCGTGGACCTGATCCACGACGAGCTGGAGCCCTTCGGCTTTGGCCGCAAGACCGAGATCGATGTGCAGGGCGAGGTTTCGGGCGTGCTGCCCTCGCAGGCCTGGAAGCGCCGCTACTTTGCCCGCAGCCCGGCCAACCAGAAGTGGTTTGCCGGCGAGACCATCTCGCTGGGCATCGGTCAGGGCTACAACAACTTCACCATGCTGCAGATCGCCACCGCCGTGTCCACGCTGTCGACCGGCGGCCAGCGCTTCAAGCCCCGCCTGGTGCGCGAGATCGAGGATGTGGTGCGCCACCAGCAGCGCCGCATCGCCAGCGATGCCCTGCCGCCGCTGCCGCTCAAGCCCGAGCAGGTCGATGTGATCCGCAACGCCATGTACGGCGTGACCATCGAGGGCACCTCGCGTGCGGCCTTCAACGGCGCCGGCTACAAGAGCGGCGGCAAGACCGGCACGGCCCAGGCCGTGGGCCTGAAGGCGGGCGAGCGCTACAAGGACATCAAGGCCGATGAGCGCAAGCGTGACCATTCGCTCTACGTCGCCTTTGCACCGCTGGAAGCGCCCACCATCGCCCTGGCCGTGATCGTCGAGAACGCAGGATTCGGCTCCACCTCGGCCGCGCCGATCGCACGCCGGGTCTTTGATTTCATGCTGATGGGCCAGTACCCCAGCGAGGAAGACATCGCCCTGACCCAGCTGGGCAAGACCACCGCACCGGTGGGCCAGCCGCGCCGCATCGACCAGGTGCCGCTGCCGGGCCAGGCGCCGGTGGCGCCGGCGGCGGCTTCGGCAGCGTCCGGTGCTGTGGCCAGCGCTTCGGCACCTGCTGCACCGTCGGCGCCATCTGCTTCATCTGCGCTTGCGCCGGCTTCTGCGCCCTTTGCCCCGCTGCCTGCAGCGCGAGCGTCGGCCGCCACGCCGCCCGCATCTGCCGCACGGGCGCGCCCCGCGGCTTCAGGAGCCCGCCCATGAGTGCCCATGCCTTCAACGGCCCGAACTGGTGGCAGCGCCTGCGACCCTGGTTCACCGGCTTTGACCTGCCCTTGCTTCTGGCCATCGCCTGGCTGATGGGTCTGGGCCTGGTGTGCATGTATTCGGCCGGTTATGACCATGGCACCCGCTTTGTCGACCATGGCCGCAACACCTTGCTGGCCATTGCCATCATCTTCATCATTGCCCAGGTGCCGCCGCAGCGCATGATGGCCCTGGCCGTGCCGCTGTACGCCGTGGGCGTGACCTTGCTGGTGGCCACGGCCTTGTTCGGCATCACCAAAAAAGGCGCGACGCGCTGGCTCAATGTCGGCGTGACGCAGATCCAGCCCTCGGAGATCCTCAAGATCGCCGTGCCGCT
>JAIXSD010000279.1 GCA_027484885.1 Rubrivivax sp. | reverse complement strand
GCACGCCAGCGTGCTTGCTCGGCGTCGCTCAAACTGGCGCGCGACATGATCAAGCCATGCGGCACCGGCGCATCGCCGAACTCCAGCACCTGGGTCTGCTCGCGTATCCGGGCTGACTCCAGGCTCGGCAGGTCAAAGGGCTCAATGATCATGGCCTGGATCTGGCCGGCCACCAGAGCATCGAACAGTGCCGTCAAGCCGTTGGCGTGCACCAGGCGCTGCTGCTCGGCCAGGCGGTCGACCAGGCGGTTGGCGCTCTCGCTGTAACGAAAGCTGCGGATCACGCCCAGCTGCAGGCCGCGCTGGCGTTCGAAGTCCTCGATCTTCTGCACCTGGGCATCGCGCCGCACCAGCAGCTGGTAGCGGTTGCGGAAGCACCAGGCGAAGCTGGCGAACTTTTCGCGCTGCGGGTTGCTGATGCCGGAGAGACTGAAATCGAGCGCGCCACTCTCGATCAGCTGCCAGATGCGCGCGCGCGGCATCAGCGAGACGAAGAACTTGCAGCCGCTGCGCCGCGCCATCTCGTCGGCAATGTCCTTGTCGATGCCGCCACCGGTGGCGGCCGAGTAAAGCAGGCCATGGTCGTGCAGGGCCAGGCTGAAGGGGCGCGAGCAATCGGGGCCTGGCGCGGCCTGCGCGGGGCCTGGCGTGCCGGCAAGCCCAAGCAGGGCCGCAGCCACGGCCATGCCGCCAGCGCCGACCCAGCGCCGCTGCACCGCCCTTGCCTGACTTAAGCGCCACCTCACCGTGCGGACTCCCTCATGCTGCAACTGCATCCCTGCGCGTTCTTCTTCTGGGGCTCAAGCCGACGCGTGGATTCGGGATTTCCCTAGGGAGGCCGAGGATACGCCAAAGCCGTGACGCACCCAAGCCCGGTGTGCGAAATCACAGCAGCGCGTGCCGCGTGCACTACCATGCCGGCCCATGAATACATGGATTGGAAGCGCCCTGGCGCTGGCGGCCCTGGTGGGCGGCGGTGTGTTGTACGGCTGGCAAGGCGTGATGCTGAGCCTGACGGTGGTGGTGTTCTGGCTGCTGCTGCAGTTCTCGCGCCTGATGCGGGTGATGCGCGCCGCCTCGGAGGGGCCGATCGGCCGGGTCGAGAGCGCCGTCATGCTCAATGCCAAGCTGCGCGCCGGCATGAAGCTGGTCGACGTGCTGCCGCTGACCCGCAGCCTGGGCCAGAAGATCAGCGACGAACCCGAGGTCTATGGCTGGACCGACGCCGGCGGCGTGCGGGTCGAGCTGCACATGGAAGGCGGCACGGTGCGCCGCTGGAGCTTGCTCCGCCCGGAGGTCGCTCCGGAAGCGCAACAAGCCTCGTAAAATCAGGGTCTTTGCCGTCGGCGCCTCGGTGCGCTGGCCCGGCCCACCTCCCGCCCCTGTTGTTGACACGAAAGAAACCTCCCATGAGCGAAGCCAAATCCATCGTCGAAGTCACGGCTCAGGATGTGCAGGGCCCGGGCGTTGTGGCCTGCCCCAACCCCAAGATGACGCAGTGGAGCAGCCACCCCAAGGTCTTCATCGACCTGAGCCATGAAGGCCAGGGCAAGTGCCCCTACTGCGGCACCGTCTACAAGCTGAAAGCCGGCGAAACCCTGCACAGCCACCACTGAGCCGCATGCAGTCGCGCAGCAAAGCTCAGGCCGCCGCCCTGCTGGCCTCGCCCGAGGACACCGAACAGCAGTTCTACGAAGCCCTGCAGCAGGCCGATCTGGACCGGCTGATGGAGGTCTGGGCCGACGAGGAGGAGATCTCCTGCGTCCACCCCGGCGGCCCGCGCGTCGTGGGTCTGGGCGCGATCCGCGCCGCCTTCGAAACCGTCTTTCTGCAAGGCGCCATCCCGGCCCACCCCGAGCGCGTGCGGCGTCTGCACACCGGCGACACCGCCATCCACCAGGTGCTGGAGCGCGTGCAGGTGGACGGCCCGGACGGCCAGCAAAGCGCCTGGGTGATCGCCACCAATGTCTACCTCAAGACCGCCTTCGGCTGGCGCATGGTGTTGCACCACGCCAGCCCGGGCAGCGCGCATGACATCCAGGAAGTGATCGAAGAGCCTTCGGTGCTGCACTGAAGCCCGACACCCCGAACCGTTCCGCGATGCAGTATTCCGCGCCGCGCTGGCTGCCCGGCGGCCACGCCCAGACCATCTGGTCCGCCCTCTGGGCCCGCCACCACGGCGGGCCGGCCCTGCGCTTCCAGCGCCAGCGCTGGGACACGCCGGACGGCGATTTCATCGACGTCGACTGGCTCAACTACGCGCCGCCCGAGGCAGCACCGGATGCCTTCTGGCCCCTGCCCGCCATCCCGCCCGAGGGCGCGCCACGGCCGCCGCTGCTGGTGCTCTTCCATGGCCTGGAGGGCAGCTCGCAAAGCCAGTACGCCCAAGCCTTTGCCACCGTCGCGCGCTCGCGCGGCTGGGCCTGCGCCCTGCCGCATTTCCGCGGTTGCTCGGGCGAATTGAACCACGCACCACGCGCCTACCACTCGGGCGATTTTGAAGAGATCGCCTGGATCCTGGCCCGCTGCAAGCAGCAGCATGGCGGCCCGGTGCTGGCGGTGGGCATCTCGCTGGGCGGCAATGCCTTGCTGCGCTGGGCCGAAGAGCATGGCCAGAGCGCCGCCCTGACCGCCCGCGCCGTGGCCGCCGTCTGCTCGCCCATCGACCTGGCGGCCTCGGGCCGGGCCATCGGCAGCGGCTTCAGCCGCCTGGTCTACACCCGCATGTTCCTCAAGACCATGGTGCCCAAGGCCTTGCGCAAGCTGGAGCAGCACCCGGGCCTCTTCGACGGCGAGCGCCTGCGCCGCGCCCGCGATCTCTACGAGTTCGACAACATCTTCACCGCCCCGCTGCACGGTTTCCGCGACACCGAGGACTACTGGGCGCGCGCCTCGGCCAAGCCGCATCTGCGCCGCATCGGCATCCCGGCCCTGGTGCTCAATGCCCGCAATGACCCCTTTGTGCCGGCGCACAGCCTGCCGCAGGCGCGCGATGTCGGCGCCTTCGTCACGCTCTGGCAGCCGGCCCACGGCGGCCATGTCGGCTTCACCCACGGCAAGCCGCCGGGCGAGGTCTTCACCATGCCCGAGCAGGTCTGCGACTGGCTGAGCCGGGCCCTGGGCTGAGGCCGCGCGGCGGCCGTTCATCCCCG
>JAIXSD010000736.1 GCA_027484885.1 Rubrivivax sp. | reverse complement strand
CCCAAGCGCCACGCCCGTCGCTCCGTGACGCGCTCCCTGCTGAAGCGCCAGATTCGCGCCGCCTTTGCCGACCAGCCGCAGTTGCCGCCCGGTCTGTGGGTGGTGCGTTTGCGCACGCCCTTCGATCGCAAGCTGTTCCCCAGCGCCGCCTCCGATGCGCTGCGCGCTGCTGCGCGCACCGAACTGAGCCAGCTGGTGGGCCGACTGCTGCCCAAAACAGCGCCAACGCCGCCCGCGGCCAGCGCAGCGGCGCCTGCCGCGGCGCAGCCCTGAAGCGCGGCGCAGCGGTTCGCCACCCATTCGGTCTGCCTTGCCACTCCACTCGCCATGGCCCACGACCCCACCGCTCCCTCGCTCGCCCAGCGCGCCTTGGTCGGATTGGTGCGTGGCTATCGCCTGCTGCTGAGCCCCTGGCTGGGCAGCGCCTGCCGTTTCGAGCCGACCTGTTCGGTCTACTCGATCGAAGCCTTGCAACGCCATGGCGCCGCGGCCGGCAGCTATCTCACCGTGCACCGTCTGTTGCGCTGCCACCCCTTTTGCGCGGGCGGCCACGACGCTGTGCCTGACAATCCGCCTGCGCTGTTCAGCCGACTTGGGCTGTGCGCGCCGAATTCGCCTTCCCCTTCCCCCCGCAATTCCACCCAATCAGAAGCCTCCTCATGACTGATATTCGCCGCACCGTCCTGTGGGTGGTGTTCACCATGTCTCTCGTCCTGCTCTGGGACGGTTGGCAAAAGCACAACGGACACCCGTCGATGTTCAGCCCGCCGGCTGCCAGGCCTGTGGCGGCCGCCGGTTCGGCCGCACAAGCAGGCGTGCCCGCCGCCGCCGGCCAGGCCGCGGGTGCCACGGCTGTGCCGGGTGCGCCGCTCGCCGCCAAGAGCGAGAAGCTGACCATCACCACCGATGTGCTGACTGTCACCCTGGACACCCAGGGTGGTGATGTCACCCGCGTCGAGCTGCCCAAGTACCTGCACTCGCCCGAACCGGGCCTGTTCGACCCGCTGCTGCAGGCCGTGGGCCTGAAGGAAAAGCACAAGGTCGAAGCCACGCCCATCGTGCTGCTGGATGCCGCCTCGCAAAGCTACAAGGCCCAGACCGGCCTGGTGGGCACGCGCGGTGAGCAGCTGCCCACGCACAACACGCTGATGACGGTGACCACGCCCGAGCGCAAGCTGGCCGATGGCGCCAACGAGCTGCTGGTGCGCCTGGAATCGGCCGAAGTCGGCGGCGTGAGCTATGTGAAGACCTACAGCTTCAAACGCGGCGACTACGTCATCGGCGTCAAGCACGAGGTCATCAACAAGGGCGCCGCCCCGCTGACCCCGCAGGTCTATGTGCAGCTGGTGCGCGACGGCGTGGCCGGCCCCGGCGGCACGGCCTTCACCGGCACCTTCACCGGCCCGGCGATCTACACCGACAAGAACAAGTTCCAGAAGTTCGAGTTCAGCGACCTGGCCAAGGGCAAGGCTGAGCACGAGAAGACCGCCAATGACGGTTGGGTGGCCATGGTGCAGCATTACTTCGCCAGTGCCTGGCTGCACAACGATGCCGCACCTCGAGAGTTCTTCGTCAACAAGCTCAAAGGCGCCGTGCCCGAGCAGTTCGCTGTCGGCATGGTCTTCACCCTGCCCCAGCTGGCACCGGGCGCCACCGCCACTAAGCTGGATCAGCTGTTTGTCGGCCCGCAAGAAGAAAACAAGCTCGCCGCTCTGGCCCCGGGCCTGGAGCTGGTGAAGGACTACGGCATCTTCGCCATCCTGGCCAAGCCGCTGTTCTGGCTGCTGGAAAAGCTGCATTCCATCCTGGGCAACTGGGGCTGGGCCATCATCGCCCTGGTCGTGCTGCTGAAGATCGCCTTCTACTGGCTCAACGCCAGCGCCTACAAGAGCATGGCGAAGATGAAGGCGGTCGGCCCCAAGATCCAGGAGATGCGTGAGCGCCTCAAGGACAAGCCGCAGCAGATGCAGCAGGAGATGATGAAGATCTACCGCGAGGAGAAGGTCAACCCCATCGGTGGTTGCCTGCCCATCTTCTTGCAGATGCCTTTCTTCATGGGCCTGTACTGGGTGCTGCTGTCCACCGTGGAAATGCGTGGCGCGCCCTGGCTGGGCTGGATCACCGACCTCTCGGTCAAGGACCCCTACTTCATCCTGCCCCTGCTGATGACGGCCTCCAGCCTGTTCCAGGTCTGGCTAAACCCGACCCCGCCGGACCCGATGCAGGCCAAGATGATGTGGATCATGCCGCTGGCCTTCAGCTTCATGTTCTTCATCTTCCCCTCGGGCCTGGTGCTGTACTGGCTGGTGAACAACATCCTGTCGATCGCCCAGCAGTGGTTCATCAACAAACAGCTGGGCGTGCAGAACTAGCCCCCAGCCAGCACCCCGCGTGCGGAAATTCACAAAGCCCCCAAGCCCCCGCGCTTGGGGGCTTTTTTATTGGGCTGGGAAGGACTTAAATCAAGCCATGCGGGGCAGCGGCGGGTCAGTCCCAATGACCCTAGGCACGCGAACCAGCTTCATGCGAACGCTGGATCCGGCCTCCCCCGCGCCACCACTCACTGGCCCAGCCAGTTGCTCCAACCCACGTTGCCGATACCGAACAGCGTTCGTCCTGTCGGCGAGACCCACAGCGGGCTGCGCAGGTAATAGCGCTTGCCACTGCTACGCTCCGTCATCTCCATCTGGCAAACCAGGCTGAACTGATTGCCGTGATTGGCCGGCGCCCAGGCATAGCTCAAACCCAGCAACCCATTGCTCGGGGGCGTGCGCGAGAGCAATGGCGCAGCGCTGACTTCGCCCCGCCGCCGGGTGTAACGCACGCCGCCCTCGCCGACCAAGCCCAGCAGCGGGTCGTACAGCTCACCGACGCATCGGCTCACGCTGGACTGAGTGTCGAAACGGACAATCCAGTCTTGTCCGGAAGCCGTTGTCGCATCGATGCGTTGTCCATCCGGCCCCAGCAGCTGAGGTTCCAGAGTTTTAACGCAGTAACGCGCCATTTCAACTGGCGGCGATCCTGAGTTGTAGGCCGGGTCGGTCACGTCGTAGATCGGCCCCAAGAAGCAGGCATCACTGACATTGAAGTCCCGAAGCAGTTGCTCCGGGCTCAAGGGCAGACCGGTATCAGGCACCAAGGCCAGGCGATAGCCTTCCAGAGGCTGAGCACCCGCGGGCAAAGGCAGCAAGGCCATGCCGTCTGTCGGCGCTGGCGTGGGGTCGGGCGTAGGCGTGGGCGTCGGTGATGGGTTCGGGGGCAGATCGCAGCTGGCCAGATCGCCACCACCGCCCAACGGCCAGGGGTCGCTGAGCAAGGCGGCTTGTAGGTCGAAACCACCGCCCAGCTTGAGCTTGGCACTGACCTCGCCAAACAGTTCAGACTTCCAGCCCAGGCAGTTGCGCGTGCCATCGGCGCGCACCTGAGCCGTGACCGCCAGATTGGCCCGCAGGCTGGCACTCAGGGGCAAGACCGATTCCAAGACGCGCAGCTGCAAGTCCGGCCCGACCTTCAGCTGCAAGCCCAAACTGCCGGTCGTCTTGGCAGGCAATGGCTTGGCGGTGGGCGCCTGGCTGGCGGCGCTGCCAGTGATGCGGTGGCTGCTTTGCAATTGCCGGCTGATCGGGTCATAGCGCAGCTCGACATGGCTGCGGGTTTCGCCATCGATCACCCGCATCTCGACCTTGGCATCGCCCTTGGCCTCGCCCTGCAGCATGATGGGCACTTCCAGCTTCACCAGGCCCAAGGCCTGCGGGAAGGCATAGCTGAAGCGCTTGAGCTCGATGCCGTTTTGGCTGCCGCCATCGCTGCCGGTGCTTTGCAGCTGCAAGTGCAGGGTTTGGTTGAGGGCGAGATCGCCGGTCAGACTGAAGGTCTTGAAGCCGCTGGCGGCCTCGAAGTCCAGGTCCAGATCCAGCGTCATGATCAGCTGGCCTTTGTAGCTCAGGCCCACCGGGCCGAAGGCATTCAAGTCGTAGGCAAAGTTGCCTGACACCGTGCCGGCTGCAGGGCTTGCTGCTGGAGCGGTGGCGGCAAGCGCATGCACAGGGCGGCTGGCCGCCGGCGTCAGCTGGGCCTCTTGCAGCCGCGCCTTCAGCCGCAAGCTGGCAAACACCTCGCCCAGCTCCGGCGCGCGGGTGCCCAGCCGGGTGCCGCTGGCGTCCACCGAGGTGACCGCGTAGGCGCGCCCCGCCACGATCAAGACCTGACCCTGCTGCACCCCGGGCGCGGCGCTGAAGACCAGGGTTCCATCGGCCTCGCTTTGCAAGAGCTGCGGTACGCCTGCAGCCGTGCTGAGTTCACGCACCGTGCTTTGATACGCCGCTTGCACTGTGGTGTCGCCGCTGGCAGCCGGCGGCGTGGGGCGGATCAGGGCGCTGGGGCTCGCGGGATCACTGGGCTTGGGCGATGCGGGTTCGCCCCCAGGGCGGGCCCCTTCGCCGCTGCTTCCACCGCCTCCTCCGCAAGCGGAGAGCAGACACAGGCTCACCGCCAAGGCCATCGCGGCTGCCCCCGCCTTGCCTCGCGAATGGATGCGGGTGTTCAATCGTTGTTTCATGGCTTCTGAAGAAGTAGTCGTCGTCGTGCGAGGGTCCGGGGCCAGAGGGAAACGCTCCGCTCAAGCGGCGCAGCCGGGGAATGCCCGGCTGCATCGTCTTTCAACGAATCGAGTTTTCGTCGCCGAGAGCTGGCCTCAGTTCTGCAGCCACATATCGACATAGCCCGTGCCGCCGCTATTGGGCACACCGCGGCTCACCACGACGTAACGCGTCACGCCATTGACCTGGAAGCTGTAGGCCGTCAGGTAGAGCTTGCCTTTTCCACCCTCGATGGAGAGGGTGCCTCCGGCCAGCAGATTGTTGAGCTCGGCGGCCGTGGCGCTGGTGCCGTCATTGCCACTCAGATTGCCACTGGCATCCACGCTGTACTTCAAGCTGCTGGCCGTGGGCGCACTGTTTTGATTGCTGCTCTCGCCATTGCTGTTGGTGTAGCTGCAATCCTCCATGCGATAAAAGCTCTGACCGGCCAACTCACTGGCACGGCTGAGCTTGAGCGCCCGCGCGCCGCCCGCGGCGGATTGAGTGACCACGCCCACGAAAGCGGATTTGAGCGGCGCGCCATTGCACAACATGATCACGCTGCCATTGGCGCGGTTCACCGAGCTGTAGCCCGTGGCGCTGACGCCAAAGTCACTGCCCAAGACGGTGAGCACGGTGCTGGCGGTGCTGCTCAGCTTCCAGCCCAGGCCCTGGGTGTTGCTGCGGTCGATCGCGCCGGCATCGAGCGTTGCGTTTGCAGACCCGGGGCCATACACATCGAACTGCTGGCCCAGGAACAACGCGTTCAGGCCGCTGCTGTTGATGGGGCTTGAAGCTGGGGCTGGAGCTGGAGCTGGAGCTGGAGCTGGAGCGGGAGCGGGAGCGGGAGCGGGAGCGGGAGCGGGAGCGGGAGCGGGAGCGGGAGCGGGAGCGGGAGCGGGCGCAGGTGCAGGTGCAGGTGCAGGTGCAGGTGCAGGTGCAGGTGCAGGTGCAGGTGCAGGTGCGGGTGCGGGTGCAGGTGCGGGTGCTGGGGCGGGAGCGGGTGCAGGGGCAGGCGTATCTGAGCTGCCACCGCCTCCACACGCGGTCAACATGGAGGCGCTCGTGGTCGCCAGCGCAGCGGCCATCAGCAAAGTAGCCGCGGCGCGAGGGCGGCGAGTGCCGGGGCGGCGAGAAGATGTGGAGGGCAGCATCGGAGGGGGTCCTCAATTGGGTCAGCGATCAAAGAAGGCCGCGCCTCGGCACGCTGGGTGCCAGAGACAAGGGAATGGCAGCGGATGCTATGGATACACTCGCCCCTCCGTAATCGCTTCGGAGTTGACGTCGATGTCAACCGCAAGACGACAAGGCCGCATGACGAGGACTGTTGACCTGAACCGCCACCTGCCAAGCCGCGCAAGAGCAGCCCTCGCTTTGCTCGGACTGCTTCTGGCCATGTTGTGGGTCTCGGCGATCGCCGCAGCCTGGGTGCTGGACCGAGAGCGCGTAGACCGCGAAGTGCAGGATGAGCTGCATCGGATCAGCATGCTGGCCGCCGCAGAACGGCAGCAATTCTTCAGCGCCAGCGGCTTTTGGCATGACCACATCGTCCGCGGCGCCGACGGTCAGCTCACCCTGGACCTGGGCGCGCCCGCCTTGCGGGCCGTCTGCCAACGCTTGCGCGACCAGGGCGCGCGCTCAACCCTGGTGTGGCAAGACCGCCGGTGGACCTGCGACCCTGTGGACACCGGTCCGCCGGTGGCCAGTGCGCCCGATGCCGATGAACGCGCCACCCTCGAGCGCATGGCGCGGCTGAGCTACCGGACGCCTGAGGACACGACACGCATTCGGCTGGAGCCCGGCGACACTGCGCCGATCTGGCTGATGCCGGTGTGGGACGGCGCACCGCCCTGGGCAGCAGCAGAAGATGCTGGCGCCATCTCAGGGCGCGTGGTCGGCTACGTGCAGCTGGAGATGCCCATCGCTGCGTTGATGGCCCGCGCCACTTCGCGCTGGGAGCACTCCGCCCGCGTGCAGTACCGCGCGCTGGCGCTCGGCTCAGCAGCAACGCCGACCCGTGTGCTGTGGTCGGAGGGCGCGCTGCCGGTGCGGGCCTACACGGACTCTCTGAGTACGAGCTTCTTGGATCTCGCCGGGTCGCCGCTGCCGATGCGGCTCTACGCGAGCCAAGCCCTCGCGCCGGTCGCGACGGTGATGGTGGGTACGGCTCTGGTGCTGGGCCTGCTGTTTGGCACGCTGTGGTGGCTGAGCTGGCGTCTGCTGGCCAGCCGCGTGCGCTTGGCCGAAGTGCTGGCGCGGCGCACAGCCAGGGCCCAGCACCGGCAGCGCGCGCTCGCCGACAGCCGCGAGGTGAACCGGGCGCTGGTGGGGGCGGCGCGCCAGGCTGGCGCCGTG
>JAIXSD010000616.1 GCA_027484885.1 Rubrivivax sp. | reverse complement strand
GGCCTCGACCTGCATCACCGGCAAGCCGGCTTCGTCGCTGCGCGCCACTTGCGTATCGGGCAACAGGGCTTGCAAGCGCTGCATCAGCTGGCTGTTGAGGGCGCCGCCGCCGCAGACCAGCAGGTGGCTCAAGCGGGCCTGATCCCGCAGGCTGTCGCTCACGGCGCGCGCGCTGAGCTCCAGCAGCGTGGCCTGGACATCCTCTGCGCGCGGCGGGCGGGGCAGGAGTTTCAGATGCGCTTGCAGCCAGGCGCGATGGAACAGATCTCGCCCGGTGCTGCGCGGTGGCGCTTTGGCGAAGAAGGGCTCGGCCAGCATGGCGCGCAAGAGCTCGGGCAAAACCTGACCCTGGGCGGCCCAGGCGCCATCGGCGTCGTAGTCCTGGCCGTGGTGCTCGGCGATCCATGCATCCATCAGGCAATTGCCCGGGCCGCAGTCGAAGCCCAGGGTGGAGCCATCGGCGAGCAAGAGGCTGATATTGCTGATGCCGCCGATATTGAGCACCCCGAGCGTCTCGTCGGGGCGCCCGAACACGGCGCGGTGGAAGGCGGGCACCAGCGGCGCGCCCTGGCCGCCGGCGGCCACGTCACGGCTGCGCAGATCGCAGACCGCGGTGATGCCGCTTTGCTCAGCCAGCAAGGCGCCGTTGAGCAGCTGGCTGGTGTAGCCGATGCCATCGAACTCCCCCGGGCGGTGGCGCACGGTCTGTCCGTGGGCGCCGAGCGCGCGGATGTCTGAGGGGCGCAGCGCGCATTGCTCCAGCAGCTGGGCCACCAGATCGGCATAGCTGCGCGCCAGCGCGTTGGCGGCCAGGGCGGCGCGGTGGAGCTCGTCCTGGCCGCTCTGGTTCAGGCTCAGCAGCTCCTCACGCAAGGCTTTGGCAAAGGGCTGGTGGGCATGGCCCAGCACCTGCATGGCGCCGCCGGCCTCGGGAAAGCGGGCCAGCACCGCATCGACCCCGTCCAGCGAGGTGCCAGACATCAGGCCGATGAAGAGGTCGCTCATGGAGTGTGCGGCGTGAGGCGCTTGCGCCGAAGTGCGCGGGCGAGCAGCAAGTTCAGTCAGCGCCGAGCACGCCCGATTCCATGCTCTGCGCGACGCTCAGCTGCGTTTTCACGCTGGCCACGGTTTGCTGGAACTGGTTGCGAGCGTAGTTGGGCAGGGTGACTGCTTCCGAGGCCCGGGCAATGATGCGCGGATCCTGGTGCGAGCCCTTGACGCGGAACTCGAAATGCAGATGCGGGCCTGTGGCCCAACCGGTGGCGCCCACGGCGCCGACGCGCTGGCCTTGTTCGACGCGCTGACCCTTCTTGACGTCGATGCGGCTCAGGTGGGCGTAGACCGTGGTGCGGTCGCCGCTGTGGCGGATGTGAACCACATTGCCAAAACCGTTCTGCCAGCCCGCAAACTCGACCTGACCGTCGCCCACGGTGCGAACCGGGGTGCCCGTGGGCGCGCCGTAGTCCACGCCAAGATGACGGCGCCAGGTTTGATGGATCGGGTGGAAGCGCATCGCGAAACCTGAGGTCACGCGCGAGAACTCCATCGGGCTGGCCAGGAAGGCGCGGCGCTTGCTTTGGCCGTCAAAGGCGTAGAAATTGCCCTTGCCGGTGGCGCTGTCCTTGAACCAGACCGCCGTGTGGCTGCGGCCGTTGTTGACGAACTCGCCGGCAATGACGCGGCCCGCCGCGCCGTTCCAGTTGATGGGTTCGCCGTCGGCGGTCAGGCTTTCGTAGACGATGGAGAAGCGGTCGCCCTTGCGCAGTTCGCGATGGAAGTCGATCTCGCCCGAGAACATATCGGCCATCTGGGTGGCGATGGCGTCGGGGATGCGTGCTTCGTCGGTGGCGGCGAACAGCGAGCTCTGGATGGTGCCGCTGCCGAGGCGGATCTGCGCCTGCAGCGGCGCGGTTTCCAGCTTGGCACTGAACTGGCCATCGGCGCCGCGGCTGATGCTCAGGCGGCTGAAATGCGTGCTTTGCTGCTCGCTGGATTCGGCCGGAAAGCGGGCCACCAGGGTTTGGACCGTGCCCGAGGCATCGGCCGTCAGTTGCACCATCTTGCCAGCGCGGCCTTGCAGCAGGCGCTTGGCCACGGGATCTTTGCGCAGGAACTGGGCAGCCTCGGGGTCGAAGGCGCCGAGGCGCTTGAACAGGCTTTCGACCGTGTCGCTGCTGCGGGTCAGCTCGTTGCGGCTGAGCGCGATCGAGTGGCTGGCCAGGGCGCTGAGCTGGGCTTCCAGGTCGTCGATCTGGATCTGTTCGGTCAGGGTGCGCTGGGGCAGGTCGGCGGCATTGGGCGCCAGCGGCGCGATACCGAAGGCGGTGATGGCAAAGCCGCTCAGCACCGTGACCACACCGCCGGTCAGCGCACGCGGGTGGCGCGCGGCAAAGGCTTCGGCTCGCGCCAGAGCCATCTTCACGTCGTTCAACCGGAATTTCACGCTGTCGCTTCCCAGGGTCTTCTTGTAGAGGTCACCGTGGCGGCTTGCGAAAAGCTGCCGGTGCCGTTCGAGAAGGATCACAGTGCGCCCGCAGGCCTGTCCACTAGAATCCGCCGCTGTGCCGCCCCCTCCCCAAGGGTGAGCCGTCACAAAACCAGGCGCGAGTATAACGAGCCCATCCCCGCGTCAACGCCACGAAAACCCGATAAATCAGGGCTTTACCCAGGCCCCACTCGCTCCCATGTCCGATCCGCGAACAAACGCCACGCCCGCCGCAAAAACGCAGTTCCCCATCACCGATCGCGTGCGTGAGGCCTTGGCGATCTCCCAGCGCGGCTGCGATGAGCTGCTGCCTGAATCTGACTGGCTGCAAAAGCTGGCTCGCTCCGAGGCCACTGGCGTGCCGCTGCGCATCAAGCTGGGCCTGGATCCGACCGCGCCCGACATTCACATCGGCCATACCGTGGTGCTCAACAAGATGCGCCAGCTGCAGGATCTGGGCCACCAGGTGATCTTCCTGATCGGTGACTTCACCTCCATGATCGGCGACCCGTCCGGCCGCAACGCCACCCGCCCGCCGCTGACGGCCGAGCAGATCAAGGCCAATGCCGAGACCTACTACGCCCAGGCCAAGCTGGTGCTGGACGAGAGCAAGACCGAGATCCGCTACAACTCCGAGTGGAGCGACCCGCTGGGCACGCGCGGCATGATCCAGCTGGCGGCCAAGTACACCGTCGCCCGCATGATGGAGCGTGACGACTTCACCAAGCGCTTCGCCGCGCAGACGCCGATCTCGGTGCACGAGTTCCTCTACCCGCTGATGCAGGGTTATGACTCGGTGGCGCTGAAGAGCGATCTGGAGCTCGGCGGCACCGATCAGAAGTTCAATCTGCTGATGGGGCGCCACCTGCAGCAGGAGTACGGCCAGGAGCCGCAGTGCATCCTGACCATGCCCCTGCTGGAAGGCCTGGACGGCGTCGAGAAGATGTCCAAGTCCAAGAACAACTATGTGGGCATCAGCGAGCCCGCCAACAGTATGTTCGCCAAGATCCTCTCCATCAGCGACGAGCAGATGTGGAAGTGGTTCAAGCTCTTGAGCTTCAAGAGCCTGGCGGAGATCGCCGCGCTGCATGGCGAGGTCAGCGCCGGCCGCAACCCCAAGGAAGCCAAAGTTCTGTTGGCCAAGGAGCTGACCGCGCGCTTCCACAGCGCCGCGGCGGCCGATGCGGCCGAGGCCGACTTCAACAACCGCGCCAAGGGCGGCATCCCGGACGAGATCCCCGAGGTCAGCCTCAGCGGCGCGCCGCTGGGCTTGGCCCATGTGTTGAAGTCCGCCGGCCTGGTCGCCTCGAACAGCGAAGGCATGCGCATGATCGAGCAAGGCGGCGTTCGCATCGACGGTACGGTCGTCAGCGACAAGGGCTTGAAGCTGGAGGCTGGCACCGTGGTCCTGCAGGTCGGCAAGCGCAAGTTCGCGCGCGTGACCCTGGCCTGAGTTTTCCTTACACCCAGCCCCAAGCAAAAACGGGAGGCCCGGTGATGAACCGGGTCTCCCGTTTGGTTTTCAGCGGCGCGGCTGGCGCGCCACCTTCAGGCCTTACTGCCCGCCTTACTTCAGGCTCACCGGCCGAGGGTAGGGGCCCGGCTTGGGCTCGGCGCGCGGCTTCTCGGCCATGGCCTTGTTGAGCGTGGCAATCGCCGCATCCAGCTGGGCATCACCGCCCAGGAAGCTGGCGCGCGGCAGGTTGTCCACCTCCAGATCCGGCTTGACGCCGATGCCTTCCACCAGGAAGCGGCCATCGGGCGCGATCTGGCCGGTCTCGGCCGCACGCATCATGCCGTTGTCGACCAGGCGGTTCTGGTCCGACAGCCACACGCCCGCACCCGAGGTGGTGGTGCCGATCAGCGGGCCCAGGCCCAAGCGCTTGAAGCCTTCGGCAAAGGTCTCGCCGTCCGAGTAGGTGTGTTCGTTCTGCAGCACCACCACCTGGCCGCGGAAGGTCTGCTGCATGTTCGAGCGCACCGGCGCACCGCCCGGCGAACGCGGCTGCCAGTAGGCCCAGGCGCGGCGCAGCAGCTTCTCCAGAATCCAGCTGTCGATGCTGCCGCCGCCGTTGAAGCGCACATCGATGATCAGCCCTTCGCGGTCCACATGGGTGTAGAACTCGCGCGCGAAATCGGCGATGTCGGCCGGGCCCATGGCGCGCAGATGCACATAGCCGATGCGACCGTTCGAGGCTTTCTCCACCGCCTGCGCGCGGCCGAAACGCCAGTCGGCATAACGCAGCTGTTGCTCGCGCTGGCGCGGCACCGGCGTGACGATGCGCTGCAGCTCCGGTCCGCCGCTGGCCGGCTTGATCTGCAGCAGCACCTGCTTGCCGGCCTGGCCGCGCAACAGCTCCACCTCATGCGCCACTTCATTGGCCTTGCGGCCGTTGATGTGGGTGATCAGGTCGCCGTCTTTCAGGCCCAGCTCGGCGCGGGCCAGAGGGCCCAGCTCGCTGGGTAGCTCGGGGTCGGCACGGTAGATGCGCTCGATGCGCAGGCCCTCGGCCGTGCGGGCCAGCTGGGCGCCCAGGCCGGCCAGGCCGGGCTCTTCCGGCGCTTGGCGCAGATCGCCGGCATTGACCTGGCTGTGCAAGGCGCTCAGTTCACCGATCATTTGCGCCATCAGCTCGGCCAGCTCGGCGCGTTCGCTGACGCGTTCGACCAGAGGCTCGTACTTGGCGCGCATGGCGGGCCAGTCCACGCCGTGCATGGCCTTGTCGTAGAAGTAGTCGCGGTGCATGCGCCAGCCATCGGCAAACATCTGGCGCCATTCGGCGCGCGGGTCGGTGGCGATCTGCCAGTCGCTCCAGCGCACCTGGAACTTGCCCATCTCGGCCGGCAGCTTGGGGCCGGCGTCGGCCAGGATCAGCTCGGGCGCCGTGCCGGGCGCGCCATTGCGCACCACCAGCATCTTCTTGCCATCGGCGCTCAGCTCGATGCTGCGCACATCGCTGGCCACGGTTTCGAGGTTGCCGCCCTGGTTGTCGATGGCCGCGGTCTTGAGCACCGATTTGCGCTCGCCGCCGTTGATCTCCGCGTCGAGGAACCACAGGCGCTTGCCGTCGGTCTTCAGGCCGCTGTAGTTGCCGGCAGGCAGAGGCAGCTCGTAGAGGCGCTCGCGCAGGCCGGAGAAATGGATGGGCGGCTTGGGTTTGGGTTCGGGCTTCTGCTCCGGCTTCAGCTCGGGCTTGGCGGGATCGGGCTTGCCATCGACCTTGGCGGCATCGGCTCGCTGCTCGGGTTTCAACTCGGGCTTGAGTTCGGGTTTGGGCTCGGGCGGCTCCAGCTCGTCCTTGGGGGCGAAGGGGAAGCGCAAGCCCGGCTGCAGGGCCAGGGCAAAGAGCTTGCTGCCGCGGTCGAAGTAGGGGCCCATATTGCGGTCGCCCCAGGGAGAGCCGCGGCCGGTGACGGCGAACTGGCGGTTGGAGACGAAGTAGAGCCAGCGTCCGTCGGGCGAGAAGGCCGGCGAGTCGCTGTCATAACGCTCGCTGCTGACGGTGTGGATCTTGTTGTCGGCCAGGTTGAACAGCTGCAGCTGATCGCGATTGCCATCGCTCAGGGCTTGCGTGAAAGCCAGGCTGCGGCTGTCCGGCGCCCAGGTCAGGTTCGCGATGCTGGCATTGCGGCTGTCGCGGGTGATCAGGCGGCCGTTGTTGCCCTTGAGGTCGCTCAGATACAGATGGCCTTCCTTGTCGGTGTGGGCCAGATAGCGGCCATCGGGCGACAGGGCCATGTCCTTGCGCTGGGCGCGCGCGTCACGGGTGATCTGCTCGGGCTTGCCCAAGCCGTTGGCCGCAAAGCGCCAGACCTCGCGCTCGCCGCTGAAATCGCACAGGGCCAGCACCTGCTTGCTGTCGGCACTGAACAGGCCTTTCAGGCAGCGGCCGTCGGGCGACTGCGGCAGCTCGGCACGGCGCAGCTGGCCCAGGCCCTGGGTGGCCAGGCGGCCACGGCTGGCCAGCACCACGCGCTCGCCGTTCGGGGCCAGGGCCACATCGGTGAGAAAGTCCTGCGGCTTTTTGACCCAGCGCTGGCGCTGCTGCTCAAAGTCACCGCTGAGCTGGATGGCGATCGGTTTGGCCGCTGCACTGGCCGTGCTGGTGTTCAGATCGACTCGGTAGAGATCGGCGCCGAGCGCGTAGACCGCCACGCCGCCGTCCACCGAGGCGTGGCGGATGTCCCAGCCCTTGTGCGTGGTGTGCTGGCGCAGATCCTGGCCCTGGGCGTTGATCGACCACAGATTGACCGTGCCGTCGCGGTCCGAGAGGAAGGCGATGCGCTCGCCCGCCGCCGTGCGGTAGGGCATGGGCAAGCGGTCGTTGGCGCCCTCGGTGACCAGGGGGCGGGCTTCGGCCGTGCTCGTCAGGTCCAGGGTCCAGAGTCGGGCCAGGGCACCGCCGCGGTACTGGCGGGCGTTGTCACCGCGCAGGCCGTTGCGGGTGAAGAAGAGCTGGCGGCCGTCGCTGCTGATGGCGCCGTCGCTGGCCTGGGCCACGGGCAGGGCGCGGCGCGTCTGCGTGACCGGGTCCACGGCATAGAGCTGGGTCACAGGCTGGCCGGTTTGCGAGGGGCCGGAGTAGATCACCTCGCCCAGGGCGCTGAAGCCCCAGACGCGCTGGCCGGCATTGCCCTCCCAGCTCAGGCGCTGCGGCAGGCCGCCTTGCACCGGCATCAAATAGACATCGCCCGGGCCGTCGTACTGGGCGGTGTAGGCCAGCCAGCGGCCATCGCGCGAGAGCACGGGCGAGCCTTCCTGTCCGGCATGGGTGCTGAGCCGCTCGGCGCGGCCGCCCTGGGCGTTGACGCGCCAGAGGTCGCCCTCGGCAACGAAAACCAGGTTCTCGCCCTGCAGGGCGGGCTGGCGGAAGAAGCCGGGGTTGGGGCTGCTGCTGGTGGCTGCGGTGGCCAGGCTGCTCAGGGCAGCGCAGCTGAGTGCGGCGGCCAGGGTCAGGCGGTGCAGCCGAAGCGGGGTGCGAGGGTTCATGCGCGTGGGGCTCGGATCGCGAGCGCTGAAAGTGAGCGACGATTATCTCGGCCGCCCGCGCGTCTTCAGACCCGTGTAAGCCCCGTGGCGGCCCAGCCTTGTGCGCAGAGCGCGTGCCCGGTTCGCGGGGCGCTCAGTGGTTGGTGATGCCGGCGCTGACATGGCCGGCCGGCACATGGGCGGCGGCGCTGGCGATGTGGCCGGCCTGGTCGTCGAAGAAAAAGTCGGGCTCGAATTCACGCAGGAACTCGCCCTTGGCCAGGCCGCCCAGGAACATGGCTTCGTCCACCTCGATGCGCCAGTCCATCAGGGTGCGGATGGCGCGCTCGTGGGCCGGCGCGCTGCGCGCGGTGACCAGGGCCGTGCGCACCTTCATGCCGCCGCCACCCTCCTGCTGCAGCCGGTGCAGGGCTTGCAGCACGGGTTTGAAGGGGCCGGCCGGCAGGGGCGTGTTGGCATGGGTGATTTCGTGGCTTTGGAAGGCATCCAGGCCTTCGCGCTGGAAGACCTGCTCGGCCTCGTCGGAGAACAGCACCGCGTCGCCGTCGAAGGCGATGCGCAGCTCCTGCGGATGGGCGCTGGAGGCATGGGCCGAGAGCGGCAGCACGCGTGCTGCGGCCACGCCGGCCTGCAGGGCGCTGCGCACATCGGCCTCATTGGCTGAGAGAAAGAGCTGGGCCTTGAGCGGGCGCAAATAGCGCCAGGGCGACTCGCCTCGGGTGAACACGCCGCGCTGGATGTTGAGGCCGTAATGCGTGGCCGAGCGGAACACGCGCATGCCCGAGATCGGGTCATTGCGCGAGAGCACCACCACCTCGACCTTGGGCGCACCTTCGCTGTTGAAAGCCAGCAGCTTGCGCACCAGGGAGAAGGCCACGCCGGGCTTGGCCGGCTGGTCCAGGCGCGTCTGCTGCAGGGCCATGTAGTCGCGGTCGTTGCCGGCCTCGAAGAACTGGTTCTCTTCCTCGAAGTCGAACAGCGCCCGCGAGGAGATGGCCACCACCAGCTGTCCGTCGAGATTGGCCGGCATGTCCTCGCCTTTGTTTGCTTGTTTTTTTACTTCACAAAGCTGTTCATCTGGATGATGGGCAGCAGCACCGCCATCACGATGAGCAGCACCACCGCGCCCATGCCGACGATCAGCAGCGGCTCCAGCAAGGTGGCGGCCGCCAGGGCGCGGCGCTGCACCTCAACGCTGAGTTGCTTGGCGGCACGCTCCAGCATCTGCGGCAGCTGGCCGGTCTGCTCACCGAGGCGGGCGAACATGGCCAGGATGCCGGGGAAGCGCTTCTTGCCGGCCAGGGCCGAGCCCACCGGCGCGCCCTCGCGCACCTGCACCAGGGCATC
>JAIXSD010000684.1 GCA_027484885.1 Rubrivivax sp. | reverse complement strand
GCAGGCGGTGGAACTGGCAACGCTGGAATGGGTGGCTTGGTTCAACCACCACCGATTGATGGAGCCACTGGGCTACCTACCACCGGCCGAATTCGAGGCCAACTATCATCGACAACGCGTTGGTCAGGCCGCAAACGCCTGACTTAAACCAAATGGCCTCCGCGGAAGCCGGGGCGATTCACGCCTGCCTGCCTCGACTTTAATGTCAAAGACCAATTTGTCAGCCGGGTCGAATCTCACTCGAATGGTGCTGGGCATGGTGGTGCAGTGCGTCGAAAGGCTGAACTCTAGCTCTTGCGTGCACAGGTCCAAATAGGCTCAGCTGGCTCATCTGGTGAGCCAGCTGTCGTGGAAACTTCGCCACACCTCAGCCAAACCAGAGCCATGAAGGGATATCCAATGAGCCACCAGAACGACCTCAACGAAACCACCACCCCCCGCGGCAAGTACGACGACGTCGCTATCGAACTGGCCGATCGCCTGGAGGCCCAGTTCAGCCTGCTCTATGTGCTGGGCGGAAACAAGGGCAACGGCATGTGCGTTCAGCACGAGTTCACCGAGGAAGAAAAGCCCGAGAAGATGCGGCTCATTGCCAAGACCTTCGACTTCCTGGCGGACTGGGCGCGCAAGGAAGCGGGTGATCGGGCCTCGCATTGAGCATGAGCGGTGGAGCAAGCGCCTTGAAATCAATGAATACGAATACGCCAACCCTGAAGTTGCGCTGCCTGGCCTGCGGGCAGATCGAGGGCGTGGAGCTCCTGTTCGGCATGCCGTCTGCGGAGGCGATGGCGGCCGCAGAGCGCGGCGAGATCGCGCTCGGGGGCTGTTGCTTGCCTTGGGAGCCGGTGAACTATCGCTGTCTGAATTGTTTGTTTGAATGGGGAAAGCCGGCGAAGCCCGGTGAGCCGGTTGAACCCTGGTGATGCCTGCCAGTGAGCCCCGCGACGAGCCCCAAGCGCCATCTCAGGATAATCGCGCAACCCGTCCATCCATCCACCGTCCCACCCCAGCCGCCCCATGAGCGAATCCCCAATCCCCGAACGCCTGCACGCGCTGCTGGATGAGCGCGTGTTCAACTTTGCGCAGGCGGCGCAGCGGCATTTCAAGACCAATGACTTGGTGGTGCTGCTGGATTTCAGAGCGGAGACGCCGGAGCTGGAGGCCGTGCCGCGCCAGGCGCTGGCCGAGGCCGAGGAGCTGTCGCTGGAGGTCAAGCTGAAGCTCGCGCGGCCGGCGTCTGCCTTGAGCCCGGTGTTCGGTGCGCCCGAGCAGCGGTTCTGGTTCTTGGTGATTTATGAAGATGAGGACTCTGACTGCAGCGCCATCAGTGCCGCAGAACAGGGCGCTGCGTTTGCGGACAAGCTTTTGCCCGGCGCGTGAGGCGCTTGAAGCGCTGAGGGCCTTCTTGTTCTCTTCACTGCTGCAGGACTGACGATGAAACCTTCACCCCTGCGCCGCCTGCTCGCCCAGCGAGCTGCCTCCGCCCCCGCTGACGCGCCCGGGGCTGCCTCCGCAGCGCCGGAGCTGGCTCCCGAGCTGGCGCAGGCCCGCGCCTTGATCGCCGCCATCGACGCCGGCGGCATTCCGCTCTACCCGGGCAAGGTCAACCAGATTGCGCGGGCGCTGGGGCTGGAGGTGTCGCGCGAGGCGCCGGTGGAGGCGACGGTGGCACGCATCCGCGCCTGGTTGGTGGCGCAGGCGGGCTAGTCAAACGCGCCTGGGCCTAGGATGGAGGCCTGCGCGTCGGTGTGACTGAACGGCGCTGTGTTTTGGGCCTGTCTCCGCTGCGAGCGGCCCGCTTCTCCGGGCCTGTTTTCTTGACCTCTCTTCCGTCATCCTCGTCCCCCTTGGCCACTCCTGCCGCAGCGCTCTTGATGCCCCCGCAGATTCTTCGCGGCCCTGACCGCCCCGACCTGCTGCGCCGCGAGCTGCTGGCCGATGTGTTCGAAGCCACGGCGCGGCGCCTGCCCGAGCAGATCGCCCTGCGCGAGGGCGAGCGCTCGCTGAGCTATGCGGCGCTGGATGCGCTGGCTGACCTCGCGGCCTCGCGCCTGATCGCCGCCGGTGTGCGGCCGGGCCAGATCGTGGGGCTGTGGATGCCGCGTGGCATCGAGCTGCTGGTGCTGCAGCTGGCCATTGCCAAGACCGGCGCCGCCTGGTTGCCCAGCGATGCCGACACGCCGGCCGAGCGGGTGGCCGTGTGCCTGGACGATGCCGATGCGGCCGGCCTGCTGACCCCTGCCGCCTGGGCGGCCGAGCGCCTGGCGGGCCTGGGCCGGCCGGTCTGGAGCGCCGAGGCCTTGCTGGCCGCGCCCAGCGAGGGCGCCGACGCAGGCCCGCTGCGCCGCCGCGAGGGCGCCTTGCCCGAGCACACGGCCTATGTGATCTACACCTCAGGGTCGACGGGCAAGCCCAAGGGCATTGCCATCAGCCAGGGCAGCATCTGCCATTTCCTGCGCAGCGAGAACGAGGTGCTGGGCGTGCGCGCCAGCGACACGGTCTACCAGGGCTTCTCGGTCGCCTTCGACATGTCCTTCGAGGAGATCTGGATCAGCTACCTCGTCGGCGCCACGCTCTGGCTGGCGCCGCGCGAGATCGCCGCCGACCCCGACGCCCTGCCGCAGGCGCTGAACGCGCAAGGCGTGACCGTGCTGCACGCCGTGCCCACGCTGCTGGCCCTGTTCAACCAGGAGGTGCCGGGCCTGCGCCTCATCAACCTGGGCGGCGAGATGTGCCCCGAGGCCCTGGTGGCCCGCTGGGCCCGGCCTGGCCGTCAGGTCTTCAACACCTACGGGCCCACCGAGGCCACGGTCTCGGCCAGCCTGGCCGAGCTGCAGGCGGGCGCGCCGGTCACCATCGGCCGGCCGCTGCCCAACTACCAGCTGATGGTGATTGCCGCCGATATCGAGAACGGCTTGTTGCGCCTGCAGCGCCAGGGCGAGACCGGCGAGCTGTGCATCAGCGGCCCCGGTGTGGCGGCCGGTTATTTGGGCCGGCCCGAGCTGACGGCCGAGAAGTTTCTGCCCAACCCCTGGGCCGAGATGCCGGGGGGCGCCGATGCGCGGCTCTACCGCACGGGCGACCTGGCCCGCATCGACGAGGCCGGCCAGATCCACTGCCTGGGCCGGGTCGACGACCAGGTGAAGATCCGCGGCTTCCGCGTGGAGCTGGGTGAGATCGAGGCCGCCCTGGCCCAGCAGCCCGGCGTGGGCACGGTGGCGGTGCTGCTGCGCCGTGATGAGCCGGGCGAAGGCGAAACCCAGGAGCTGCTGATCGCCTACCTGGTGGCCGCTGACAGCGCTGCGCCGCCAAGTGCTGCCGAGTTGCGCGCCGCCCTGGCCCAGCGCTTGCCGCCGTACATGGTGCCCAGCCGCTTCGAGTGGCTGCCGGCCATGCCGCGCCTGACCTCGGGCAAGATCGACCGCAACACCCTCAAGGCCCGGCCCTTGCTGGTGGAGGCGGCGCCCGCAAACGCCGAAGACGGCTCCGACCGCCCGCGCAGCGAGGCCGAGGCCGCGCTGTTTGCCGCCCTGCGCCGCCTCTTCCCGGGCCAGGCCCTGCGCCGCGAGGCCGATTTTTTCAGTGACTTGGGCGGCCATTCGCTGATGGCCGCGCGCCTGGCCTCGGCCCTGCGTGCCCAGCCCCAGTTCGCCGGCCTGACCGTGCGCCACATCTACCAGGGCCGCCGTCTGGGCACGATGGCCGAGGCGATGGAGGCCATGGAGGCCGTGCACCGCAGCGCACCGGCAGCCGATGCCAGCCAGGCACCCGAGCCGACCTGGCAGCCGCCCTCGGCCTGGCGGCGCTGGCGCTGCGGCGCGGCGCAGGCGCTGGCCGTGCCGTTTTTGGTGGCGCTGCGCATGGCCAGCTGGCTGGCGCCGTTTTTCACCTTCCATTTCTTCACGGGCGACCCGGCCGATTCGGTGCTCACCGCGGTGTGGATGTCGGTGGCGGTGTTCCTGGGCACCACGGTGCTGGAGTTTCTGGTGGCCATGGCCGGCCGGCGCCTGCTGGCCGCGCGGCTGAAGCCGGGGCGCTACCCGCTCTGGGGCCTGACCTACTACCGCTGGTGGCTGGCCGACCGGCTGATGGAGGTGGCGCCGGTCTACTTCCTCGGCGGCTCTTCGCTCTACGTGGGCTGGCTGCGCCTGCTGGGCGCTGAGATCGGCCGCGAGGTGCTGATCGGCTCCATCACCGTGCGCGCGCCCGAGCTGCTGCGCATCGGTGATGGCGCCAGCATCGGCAATGCGGTGAACCTGGAAAACGCCCGGGTCGAGCGCGGCGAGCTGCTGCTGGGCCGCATCGACATTGGCGCGAATGCCTACATCGGCTCCTACTCGGTGCTGGAGGGCAACACGGCCGTGGCCGACTGGGGCCATGTCGAGGGCCAGTCGGCCCTGGCCGATGGCACGCGCGTGCCCGAGCGGCGCGTCTGGGGCGGCTCGCCGGCGCGCGATCTGGGCGGCTTCGACCCGGCAGGCTTGCGCCCGCGGCCCGAGGTGGGCCGGCTGCAGCGCTGGGGCGAGGCGGCCTTCTTCGTGGCCGGCGCCTTGCTGATCGCCACGCTGTTCTTCCTGCCGGTCTTCCCCACTTTCATGCTGATCGACAGCCTGGACAACCTGGACGAATGGCCCTCCATGGCCTGGCTGCAGGGTGATGTGCTGTGGCTGCAGCTGCTGCGTTACTTCGTGTTCGCCCTGCCGGCCAGCGCGGTGTTGATCGTCATCACCGCCCTGCTCTCGGCGGCCATCCGCTGGGGCGTGCTGCCGCGCCTGATGCAGGGCACATGGCCGGTGCACAGCTGGGTGTACTGCAGCAAGTGGCTGGTCAACCAGATCCAGGAATCGAGCCTGCAAGGCCTGCACGGCGTGTATGCCACCGTGTTCGCGCCCTGGTGGTACCGCCTGCTGGGCGCCCGCGTGGGCCGCGATGCCGAGATCTCCACCGCCCTGGGCGTGGTGCCCGACATGCTGACCCTGGGCGACGAGACCTTCATTGCCGACGCGGTGCTGCTGGGCGATGAAGAGATCGACGGCGGCTGGATGACGGTGCGGCCCACGGTGGTGTCGCGGCGCAGCTTTGTCGGCAACGGCGCTTACGTGCCCGATGGCACCACCATCCCCGAGAACGTGCTGATCGGCGTGCTCTCGCGCGCGCCCGAGGGCGGCCAGATGCAGAGCGGCGACACCTGGCTGGGCACGCCGCCCATCAACCTGCCGGCGCGCGAGACGGTGCAGGGCTACCCCGAGCACCTGACCTTCCGGCCCTCGCCGCTGCGCCGCCTGGGCCGTGGCCTGATCGAGACCTTCCGCATCGTCGCGCCGCATGCCATCGTCATCGCCACCGGCTACACCATCGTGCTTGATGTCATGCCCGATGCCAGCGAGGGCCGCTGGGGCCTGGTGGCCTGGGAGTTGACCGAATCGGGCCTGCTCTTCGGCCTGGCCTGCTTTGTCTTCGTGGCCTTGTTCAAGTGGCTGCTGCTGGGCCGCTACCGGCCGCGCGCCGTGCCCATGTGGACGCCTTTTGTCTGGGTCTCGGAGGCGGCCACCAATCTCTACGAGGGCATTGCCGTGCCCAACTTCATGCGCTTTCTGCGCGGCACGCCCTGGCTGCCCCTGGCCTTCCGCCTGCTGGGCTGCAAGATCGGCCGCGG
>JAIXSD010000118.1 GCA_027484885.1 Rubrivivax sp. | reverse complement strand
TGGTTCTGGCCGGCATTCAGGCCGTCGCCGTAGATCGAGACGATCTGGCCCGATACGGGCTGGGCCGGCGCATGCGGCACATAGCGCGAGAAGCTGCGCTGCGGCACCGGGGCCAGGCGGTCGCCGACGCCAATTTCCTGGCGCACCGACTTGATGGTCAGGGTGGCCGGCACGATTTCGCTCTTGCCATCGGGCAGCTGCGTGGTCTGGCCCGGGCGGGTGAGCTCGGCGGTGCCGAGGTAGGGCGCTTCATAACCGAGCAGTTCCTTGGTGCTGGGGTCCAGCAGCGGGCGGGTGTTGCGGAACACGCGGTAGTCGGTGGCCTGGCTCAGGTCGCCGCGGGCATAGGCCAGGTCACCGCGGGTCAGCAGGACGCGGCTTTCCGGTGTGGCGACGATGCGCGGCGCTTTGGCCAGCTCGTCGCTGTCGAAGACCACGGCGTCGTTGAGGAAGGGCTCGATCAGGTTCAGGGCGATGGCGCTGATGGAGCCGTCGTCCACGCCCGAGCTGCGCACGCGCGGCGAAAGCTTGATGGTGTCGCCACTGGTGCCGCTGCCGACCGGCTGGGCCAGTTGCAGGCGGGCGCGGCCATCCATCTTGACCAAGACCAGCACCTGGCCGGGGTAGATCAGATGTGGGTTGCTGATCTGGTCGCGGTTCATGCCCCAAAGCTCGGGCCAGCGCCAGGGGCTCTTGAGGAAGAGCTGGGAAATGCCCCAGAGCGTGTCGCCGGGCTTGACGGTGTGGGAATCGGGAGCGTCGGCGGCCAGCTCGCTCAGCGGCACGCCGGCCTGGGCCACGCGGTCGGCGGTGGCGCGTTGCTGTCCGGTGATGGGCAGGCTGCTCGCTTGTGCGGCGGCGCCCAGGCTGAAGGCCGACAGGCTGGCGGCCAGCAGCAGGTGTTTCACAAGCAGGGTGGTGTTCTGGGCGGGCCGGGCGGACATCAGCGGTTCACAAACAGGCATCGAGCACTCTCTACCGCAGACCGGCTGCGGGTGGGTTGGACAGACTTCGGGGTCTTTTTTTCAAGCCATCGCACGGGGTGCTTTGCCGCGGCCTCGGACCAGCGGCGCCAATTCAGCGAAAATCCCCCCAGGCCGCGACGATTCTGCCCCCAAAAACAGGGCGTCGCAACGAACAAAGCGGGCGCTTTTGCCCTCTTGCAAGCTCTTACAAACAGGCGTTGTGCTGAGTCCACACACGCAAGCTCATGGCGAAACTGAACATTCTGCGTTACCCCGATCCTCGTTTGCACACCGTGGCCAAGCCGGTCGCTGCGGTCGACGAGCGCATCCGCCAGCTCGTCGATGACATGCTGGAAACCATGTATGCCGCTGAAGGCGTGGGTTTGGCCGCCAGCCAGGTCGATGTGCACGAACGCGTGGTGGTGATCGACACCTCCGAAGAGCGCAACGAGCCGCGCGTGCTGATCAACCCCGAAATCATCGAGACCAGCGCCGAGTTCACCGAAGGTGAAGAAGGCTGCCTCTCGGTGCCGCAGATCTACGACAAGGTGCCGCGCCATTCACGCGTCACCGTGCGCGCGCTCAACCGCGAGGGCCAGAGCTACGAGTTCAAGGCCGAGGGTCTGCTGGCCGTCTGCGTGCAGCATGAGCTGGACCACCTGATGGGCAAGGTCTTCGTCGAATACCTGAGCCCCCTCAAGCGCGAGCGCATCAAAACCAAGCTGGTCAAGAAGGCGCGCGAAGAAGAAGGGCGCCGCCGCTGATGGCCGGCGCTGCTGCCGTGCCGGCCTCGCGCTCGGGCGGCCCGCGGGTCGTGTTCGCGGGCACGCCGGAGTTTGCGGCCACCGCCCTGGCGGCCTTGATCGCGGCCAGTTTCGAGGTGCCGCTGGTGCTGACCCAGCCCGACCGGCCCGCCGGCCGCGGCATGAAGCTGCAGGCCTCGGCCGTCAAGCAGCTGGCGCTGCAGCATGGCATCCCGGTTGCTCAGCCGCGCAGCTTGCGCCTGGATGGCAAGTTCCCTGAAGACGCCGAGGCCGCGCGCCAGGCCTTGCTGGACGCCCGCGCCGATGTGATGGTGGTCGCCGCCTACGGTCTGATCCTGCCGCAATGGGTGCTGGATCTGCCCGGCGCTGGCCGCAGCACGGGCCTGCGTGGCTGCCTCAACATCCACGGATCGGTGCTGCCGCGCTGGCGCGGTGCGGCGCCCATCCACCGCGCCATCGAGGCCGGTGACGTCGAAACCGGCATCACCATCATGCAGATGGATGCCGGCCTGGACACGGGCGACATGCTCCTGATTGAGCGCCTGCCTATTGCCGCGGACGACAGCACCGCCCGCCTGCACGACAAGCTGGCGGCCCTGGGCGGCCGCATGATCGTCGAGGCCCTGGAGCTGGGCGCCTGCGGCGGCTTGACGGCCACGCCCCAGCCGGCCGAGGGCGTTTGCTACGCCCACAAGATCGAGAAAGCCGAGGCGCAGATCGACTGGGCGCAGGACGCCGCCCAGATCGCCCGACGCCTGCGCGCCTTCGACCCCTTCCCCGGCGGCGTGTCGCAGCTGGACGGCGAGCTGCTCAAGATCTGGCGTGCCGAAGTCTGCGAACCCGGGGCGGGCCTGGCCCTTGAGGGTCAGGTCTTGCGGGTGGACGAGTCCGGCATCGTCGTCGCCTGCGGCCAGGGCGCGGTGCGCCTGACCGAGCTGCAGCGCGCGGGCGGCAAGCGCCTGCCGGCGGCCGCCTTTTTGCAGGCCCGGCCGGTGGCGGTGGGCGCGCGTTTCGAGCGCGGCGCGACCTGAGTCAGTTC